>JACRIR010000105.1 GCA_016215705.1 Candidatus Poribacteria bacterium
ACATCTTAACAATTAGGGCACGGCGCGCCGTGCCCCTACGGACAAAACAATGCCGAATCGGACATCTGTCATGGTTTTCTGGCCAGCAGGTTGCCTTCGCGAACGGCTTTCTTGTTCAGTTCGAGGAGCGATTCGCGGCGCGTGCCCTGGAAGCGTTTTGTGACGGCGCGCTCGAGCATGCCCACTGGAACTGACTCTACCTTGCCTATGTATGCGCCCAGCAGAACCATGTTTGCCACCTGAAGGTCGCCCAATTCGATCGCCTTCTCGGATGCCGGCACGTGAAAGACCTCGATATCGTTCCGCTCGCCCTTGGCGGAGATGACGGAATCGTCACAGAAAATGATCCCGCCCGGCTTAAGACGCATCTCGAACGTCGTGAATGATGCCGGGTCCATGACGACCGCATGCGCCGGATTGAAAGTCAACGGGCTCGCTATCGGATTGTCAGAGAATATTACGGTGCATTCGCTCTCGCCACCACGCATCGCCGGCGAGTAGTTGGGGAAATATGAAACGTGCTTAAAAAGCTGCATCCCGGCCTCGGCGAGAATCTGGCCGAGAGTGAGTACCCCCTTGCCGCCGAGTCCGGAGAACGTAACTTCAAAGTATTTGGGTTGCATTATCGATTTTCCTCGCAGTCAGTCAACGGTCAACGGCTTGTGGTCTAAGTAACGATGCCAAGATATCATCATCTGAACCATAAACCATTAACCATGAACCAGAAACCCCGCTTCAGTCATATATCGAGTCTATGTTCTTGAATTCGCCGAGTGGGAACTCCTTCAGCATGTGTTCCTGAATGTATGCCACCGAATCGACTGGCGACATGCCCCAGACCGACGGGCAAGCAGAAATGAACTCGACGAAGCTGTAGCCCGCGCCACTCATCTGTTTCTGGAAAGCAGTCGTGAGGACTCGTTTCGCTTTCTTGAAATTCCCGGGTGTATGAACGGTCACGCGGGCGGAGTAAGCGACCGCCTTGTGATACGCCGCCAGTTCCGCGCCGTGGAACGGAAAGCCGTCTTCCCGCCGCCGCCCCTGCTGGGTGGTTGTCGTCTTCATACCCGTGAGCGTCGTGGGCGCAAGCTGACCGCCTGTCTGGCCATAGCCGGCATTGTTAAGAAAGATTGTGGTCAGATTCTCGTTTCTCAATACCGCGCTGAGGAAGCATCCGAGGCCGATTGCGCCGAGGTCGCCGTCGCCCTGGAGTGTGAACACGAGCGCGTCGGGATGAATCCGCTTGGCGGCGCTCGCCATCGCGGGAGCGCGTCCGTGCGGACATGAGGCCCAGTCGATGCCTATCGAGATCGGCGCTCCGCCGAAGCTGCAGCCGACACCCGCAAAACCGATGGCTTTTCCCCCGAGTTTCAACTCCTCGAGAACTTCGCAGATGACGCGCGTGATGATGCCATAGTGACAGCCGGGGCAGTACAGACTCGGAAAACCGGTCCTAAGTTCCGGCTTGCCACAGACCAACACCTTCTTCTGTTCGCTTGTGCTCATAATATTTTTCCCATCTCCGTATGATTCGTGATTTACGGTTACTGCTGTCCAAAACAGCTCTTTTCACCGCAAAGGCGCAAAGAACGCAAAGAGAAATCTTATACGCCCTGTTGCCCAAATAGAATTGAGCTTCACAGTGCTGTTAGGGTTGTCATTCTGAGGAGCGAAGCGACGAAGAATCTCTCGTTTTCTCGTAGATTTGCGACCTATAGACAGAGATTCTTCGCTTCGCTCAGAATGACAAACGGCTATTACCATTTGGGCAACACGCCGTATAGTCCAAACACCACCCGTTGAATACCTTCCTTCAAAAGCTCGACATTCATTCTTTGCGCTCTTTGCGCCTCGGGTCTGAGACCCTTTGCGGTGAAGACGGCCTTACAGGAGCCGCCTGATTTCCTCGAAGACGCGCTCGGGGAAGATGAGGCCGTTGGGCTGGTCGCTATTGCGCGCCCACAGACCCAAGTAGTGCACGGGCACTTGCGCCCGGACCGCGAGGTCGACGTCCTCCTTCATCTGCCCGTTGCTGTCCTCGACGCAGAGCACCTGCTTCGCTTTCAAGGCGGCTTCGCGGAGCGCGGCCTCGGGATACGGCCAGAGGGTTATGGGTCGGAACAGGCCGACCTTCATGCCTTCGGCCCGCGCCATCTCTATCGCTTTGGCGCACGTGCGCGCAGTCGAGCCGTAAGAAACCAGAAGCAGTTCTGCGTCGTCGGTATGCGTGGCCTCGTAACGCACCTCATTCTCCTCGATTCGTTTGAACTTCTTGAGGAGCGCCTCGTGCCACGATATGACGCCGCCGTAATTCAGCCATCCGACAGTGTGCATGTAGCGCAGGCCGTCCTTCTTATCCGTCCCCTTGAGCGCCCAGAACTTGTCGGGCAGTTCCTCGAAGGTAAGCTCTTTGAGCTCGACCGCCTCTGCCATCTGGCCAAGAACATAGTCCGAAAGCACAAAACATAGAATGCGGTACTTGTCGGCCAGATGAAATGCAAGTTGCATCTGCTCGTAAATCTCCTGGCCGGACCACGGCGCGAGCACAATGCAATGATAGCCGCCCTGACCGCCGCCTTTGACCACCATTCTATAGTCGGTCTGGCCCGCCTGGCCGCCTGTGCCTATGCCCGGGCTCATTCGGGACACATTAACCACGACGCAGGGCGCCTCGATTTCCGCCGTATATGAGATGCCCTCCTGCATGAGAGCCAGGCCGGGACTCGAGGTGGACGTCATCACTCGAGCGCCCGCAAGTGCGCCCCCATAGACCATGTAGATCGAGGAGACTTCGCTCTCGGACTGGACAAATACGCCTCCGACCTTCGGCATTTCGCGAGACATGAACTCAGGGATATCATTCTGTGGCGTGATCGGATAACCAAAGAAATACCTGCACCCGCCGGCGATCGCGCCTCGAGCGACTGCCTCGTTGCCGGTCATGAACATTCTGTCTGCCATGTTGTCTCACTCGCTTTCATCTATGAATTTGTACACCTCGATTGCGAAATCGGGGCACATATTGCCGCAAGTTCCGCAAGCGACGCATTCCTCGGGATTGATAAACTCCGGAAGGAGCGCACCCGAGCGCGTGAATTTGTCCCTGGATATCTGAATGCATCCTTTCGGGCAATACTCGACACACAAGGCGCAGCCCTTGCACGTGTCATCAAGGATTATTATCTCACCTTTTGTCATGTGATTCTCCGTTCCTTGTTAAGATCTACACGATAACGAACTCGTACTAACCGCAAAGGCGCAAAGGACGCAAAGCAATCTTTCGCAACGACATTTCCCTCACCACGCATTGTTGGTAATCGGCTTCGACAAGCTCGGGCCTCAAGTGTCTGTACGACTCAGTATCAATTTCTTGAAGTCTTACCGTGATTTCTTTTTGCAAGGGCGGTTCGCGAACCACCCCTACAAAATGCCGGTACTCCTACAGTAGACTTCCGCTCTTGCTGGACTGAAAAAGAAGAGGCTATTATTCGCATAATTCGTCTCGCGCCTTGCGCGATTCGCGACATTCGTGATCCCGGAGTTTCTTCTTTCGGCTTCGTATTTGCGCCCTTGCGGTGAAACCCCCTTTTAGAAGTTCACACAAAACTCGGGCTTGTCGCCGCGGGCGACCCTCTTGATCGCCTTTGCAACCTGGGCAAAATTGCGCGCTCTCGACTCGAACGTGGACGTGGCCACGTGCGGCGTGAGCACGACGTTATCCAGTTTGAGAAACCTGTCATCGAGACTAATCGGCTCCTCCCAAAACACATCGAGGCCGGCCCCCGCAATCTTGCGCTCCTTGAGTGCGCGCAGAAGACCATCCCGTTCCACGAGTCCGGCGCGGGCGATATTTATGAAATAAGCCGTCTCCTTCATTTTGCAAATTTGTTCGTAGCCTATCATGGAGCGGGTCTCGTCATTGAGAGGGCAGTGGAGCGACACGAAGTCGCTCTCGGTCAGTATCTTATCAAGTTGGTCTATGCCCGCGAGGAAATCGACGTCAGGGCTATGAATGTGGTCGTGGTACTTGTCGACGGCGAGTATCTTCATCTCGAAGTTCCTGGCGCGCCTCGCGGTTTCCTTGCCGCTGTGACCGAGGCCGACGAGCCCGAGCGTCTTGCCATCCAGTTCCGCGCCGAGTGGCAGAAAAAAGATGCCCTTGCGAAGGTTTTCCTGTGCCTCATTAAGTCTGCGAGAGAGCAATATCATGAGGGCAATGGTCAACTCGCCCATCGACGCAGCGCTTCCGTATGGAACGTTTGCCACGTAAACGCCGCGCCGCGTCGCCGCCTCGACGTCAACTCCGTCGAGCCCGACTCCCGCCTGGATTATCAACTTCAGCTTGGGAGCGGCATTGATGACCTCGGCGTCTATCTTCGATACGGCCGGTATTATGACTTCGGCGTCCGAAACCTGTTCTGAAAGGGGGACCGTGTCATCCATTGAAGCCAGTTCAACCGGAAAATCACCCAACTCCTCAAAAAAGGCGAGAAGCGGGTTGCCGCCGGCGTTTGTTGCCGCAACTTTGGGAGATACAGCGATAAAGACTTTCATCCTGAAAGACCTCCTAAGGAATAGGTGAAAGGAGAAAAGGACAAAAAGCAATCTGCTGTGTTCCAGTATGTCGCAGAGGGCGAGAGTCATTATACCAATCGCGTATCCATTTTTCAATACGCTGATTACGGGTGGGCCTGCGACATATATATTTGACCAAACTAGCCTAAATTTGCAGATTTTATGTCATATGCTATTGACAAATCTACACCTTAAAGATAAAATACATTATTAAGGTCAATACTTGCTGAATGGTGAATTTTACCGCCATTCCTGCCGCGGAAGGAATGAATCTGCCCTACGCAACGAGAATACCCCACTTCAGAGTTGGAGAGGCAGAGTAAGGGCGCGCGGGTTTCCTTCAAGATTCCGCGGCGGATGAAGGCGCATCAGTCCCTCCGGATCGTAACCCATGATCCTGGAGAAGTGTGAATAGATTCACACTTGCAAGGGCCTGACCCAGCCTAAGTAATCGGATGCGTTCGCGTTAGGATATTCAAGGTCGGAGGCTCAGAATGACGGAAACAAGTTCACGCGTCACCAGGAAACGGCAGAAAGCCGCTGTTGTTGCGTGGCTTCTTTTTGTGATTCTGCCGGTTTTCTCTTGGAACCGCGCGTACTCGTATGCAGCGCAAGACATATGGCCCTCTTCGGAAGAGGACTCCCGTCTGAGCATTGTTTTCGTAATCGACGTCTCGACAAGCATGTACGACATTCTTGATGGGCTGAAGGAGGCCCTGAAGGAGTACGTGAGAGAATTAAGGACGGGCGACTCGATTGCAATAGTGACCTTTGGTAAATATTCTAAGCTCCACTATCGAACCACAATAAGAGCAAGTTCCGACGTCGAGAAGCTGCTGGAATTCTGCGATGCGCTCTCATGTCCGGATGAATACACATACATTCCGCACGGGCTTAATACGGGCGTGAGAGAATTATATCGGTTCTTCCAGGAGAATCCGAACGGCCGACACATGCTCGTCGTGATGAGCGACGGACGCAATAATCCTCCGAAAGATATTGATGAGAAGTCCGTTGTAACTTATGATGGGATAAAGAATAAGTTCTTCTCCAAGTTCGAGCCGGGAGACAACTGGTACATCAGCTACGTCGCCCTGAGAGGCGCTTCGGACCTGGAGTTGGCCGATTTCGTTCAAACGGAATGCCATGGGAATAAAATAGAACTACACCTCGACCAGTTGCGCGGAAAAACCGGCGCGCCCCCGCTCATATGCGAAGCCAGAATTCAACTGGGCGCCAACGTCCGTGTGGGGTCCGACAGGATCATCAATTTCGGAAGCGCGTGCGTCCCGATAAAAGTCGATATTCCCTTATTGATAACTCCACTCAGAGGAAAGCCGGAAGGACAGCCCATCAAGATAAACCCGATTTTGACCGATGCTCTTGCTACCAGCAAGCTTACGGCCAAGGTGACTCCTTCAGAGATAGTATGCGGAGCGACTCCCACAAAAGCATCGGTCGCATTCTCAATAAACGGAGAGTGGGAAGAGGAAATCAACGGGTCATTATTGCTGGAGCCCGTCGGTCATACGATCTTCATTGTTCATCCGCTGCAACTCCTGTTCAAGTTCGAGAAGCCGCCGAAAATCAACGTCGGCAGATACAATACTGCTGTCAAAGGCTCGCCATGGGAAGAAATAGACCGACTCACTTTGGGGCCGCTCAAGCCGGGAGGAAAAGTCGAAGAGAAACTTGTGCTGAGGCTGGATGGCGGCGTTCCATCCGAGGGAATGGAAATACAAACGACTCCTGATATCAAGTTGCCGGAAGGTATTGTTTGCACATCGTCTGCCGAACTGAAATTGAACAGATTACTCGGGAGTGAGGCGGTTATCTCGATCTCCGCCGAGGCGAATGAAGGCTCCAGTTTGCCGATTGGCTGGAAAGTCGATGGCAACCTGGTGCTGAAAAGCCCCGGCGGGGTTGCGAAATTCTTTCCCAACCCGATACCCATAAGGGTATTCACTTCAGAGGCGGGAGAGAACTCCGGTTGGGCGGCGGGGAAAGGCGCTCCCTCGCGAGAGTTGCGCCCATGGGAATGGACAAAGCAGAACTCGAGATTGATCCTGTTCGGCATCACTCTTCCGGCATTGTTTGGCGGCTCGATAATGTTCTTTGGAATAGCGCGATGGAAAGCATACATGAACAGATTCCTTCCTCTTGAGGGTTGGCTCATGGTAGTTGAAAAACCGCAAGGAATGAACTTGAAAAACATAGAGCTCAAGCCCCTGAGCGAAAGACTGAAGAAGTCGAAGCTTATTTTTGGCAGCGAGCCTTTCTCTGACATCGCCATTCCACACAAATCGGTTGACAAGCAGCACGCCCAGGTTCGGTCGGGGCGCGAAGGGACGCCGGCCCCGGTCTACATAAGAAGCCTGGGCATGAACGACGTCAACGTCAACGGCGCCGTCATTGATGAAGAAGTAAAGCTCGGGGACAGGGATATTATCAAAATCGGAGACGTTCAGTTCGTTTATTCCAATTCTCCCCTGAAACAGGTTGTCGTGCACTACAAGGACGGCGATGTAAGGTACGGGATTCCTTTGACGTGGAACATAGAGGAAGACGGCTTCCTGCTAAGGCCGGAAGGCAAAGGGGCAACAGAACTTCAAATGTATATTCCTTTCAAAGACCTGAAAGCGGTTTTCTTCGTCAAGAGCTTCGACAAGGAGATCGCGAAAAAAATAGATTGGTCCAGCATCTATGCAAAGAAGGACCACCTCATCGTCGAGTTTCTCGACGGCGAGGAATTGGACGGATACACGATCCAGGATTACAATCCGAATGCTTCTCGATTCTTTGTCGTGCCAGGGACTGAATCCGGAAAGGAAGAAAACAACATTTGCGTTCTGGTGGAGCGATTGTTTACGAGAAAGATCAAAGTGGTTAGCAAACAGACGTGATGGTATGGCCTCGCCGCGAAAATAGGGGACACGATGTCGCATCGTGTCCCCTATTTTCGCGGCGAAGCCCCTTCTCTCCCTTGCGGCATTGTGTCCCTGTTTTCGTCTCGATTTCCCGGGTTCATTGCTTTTCCGGCACTGCCGCCGTCGCCGGCTCCTTTGCCTTCCGGAATTTCTCCAATTGGCCCTGATAGTATTGCATGTCATCGGGCTTCTTGGCTATCGCCTCTTTTATGATCGCAATCGCAAGATCATAGTCCCCGTGAGCATAGTATGCCTCGGCCAGGGTATCAATATACCATGGATGCGGTTGCAACTCGACCGCCTGATTAGCGTGTTTTATGGCAGCCTCGGGATCCAAGATGTCGTGGCTCTTCGAGGTGGCCATAAGCCATGCGATCTCGTTATGAGCGCCGGCGGGTTCGATAGCCACGACTTTTTCAAATGTTTTCATGAGTTCGTCACGCCGGTCGTTTTTCTCGTAGAGCTCCATGAGCCGGAAATACGACATTTCATAGCGTGGCTCGAGGTCAATGGCTTTCCGGTATTCAGCCTCAGCCGAGGCGTCATCTCCGGTTTGTTGGCGTAAATCACCCAGCGCGCCATGTGGGGCAGGTGAACCAGGGCGGAGTGTGGCCGCTTGCTGGAACTGTGCGGCCGCCCGCTCATTTTCGCCTGCTTTCATATAAGACTTCCCCATCCCCATTCGGGCCTCGAAGCTCTCCGGATCAATCTCAAGAACTGATGAGAAGTTTTCGATCGCAGCCGTTGTGTCTCCTTTATCGAATGAATCGTCGGCCCTCCTTAAAAGGATTGCTGTTTTGACCCGTTGCGCTTCGCGGTTTTGCGGATCTATCTGCAGGGCGGCAGTGGCTGCGGCGTCAGCGGCATCAAGCTTCCTCTGCCTCAGATAGCAATACCCGAAGAACGCCAGCACGTCCGGATTGCCGGGTGTCGCGCCGGCTGCCTTCTGAGCCGTTTCGATCGCCGCTTTGATCTCGTTCGCATCGAGAAGATTGCGCGCCTGTTTCAGCAAAAGCTCGCTATCATCCGGTTTCTGCTTAAGTTGTTCGGCCAGTGCCCTCATGGTTCCGCGGTTGGCCTTAATGTCCTTGATCCACTCGAGCATGAAATCGGCGTCGCGATAACCGGCTTTCCTGTCGATTTCGGTCTCATCCGGTCCCAGAACAACAAGCATGGGGAACGTCTGCACCTTCAAGCGCCGCACCAATTGAAGCTCGACGTCGCCATCGACCCCGACGGGGATAAAATCTCTCAGAGCACGAAGCACGTCCGGATCAGTGAAAGTCCATTTCTCCATCATGTCGCAGGGCTCGCACGAATCTCGGTTGAAAAAGAGGAACAGTTTCCGGCTTGGATGTCCCGCCGACGCGCGAAGCACTTCGTAATATCTGAGCCATTCGATTTGAGATGTTCTCGCTTCGTCCGGGAGACGGTCGAACTCACCCGAGGGAGTAATTCCGGCGGCGCTCAGCCTGCTGCCCGCGCAACCGGCTGCCGCGAGCGGAATCACGCAAAATGTGAAGATACGCAAGACGCAAGCAAGAATCCCGATTCTCATTGGTTCAACTCCGAGCCGGTGGGCAGGTTGGTTTTGGTCAGGGACTTCTGCAGAAGGCGGACTCCTATGGTCAACGCCGCCGCCGTTATCAATACGGCCTGCGGCGAAAAAAACCGATATCCGGCCCCCGTCAGCAAATACCAGAAGATATAGGGACCCAGCGATAGCTTTGCCGCGAACATCACGAGCATGAGCGCAAGTGGCGCGGCGGCGGCCAGTGCCAGAACGACGTTCAGCGCGCGTCGAAGCAGCCCGGCGTCGCCTTCCATCCAAACCCATAACAGCGCGGCAGGCGCCAGGAACAGGCTTGCAGCAAACCCATTGAGCGCAAGGGCAATTATTGAGACGGTGAGCAACGTATCCAGGCATACTGCCTTGGCGCTGGCAAAATCCGGTCTTCCCCACAAAGACAGGAACCGGCGCGCAACCGATACGACTATCCATCCTCCGATGAGTTCGGCTGCCAGGATGGCGGCGGCTCGAGTATTCGGGTTCTTCAGAAACGGGTCGAGCGTGGTGGCTGGATACAATTCATATCGCGGAATGAAATCCGTCCATACCATATAATAGAGGGTGACAAGCGCTGCCACCCACGGCAAGAAAAAGAGGCCCATGTTGGTGACTTCGGCGAGAACGTCGCTCATGAATTTCCGGCGAAATCTAACGTTATAGTATTGAAAGCCGGTGACCAGGAGGAGAGGCAGGAACAGGAACGCCTGGAGTGTGATCGTGCCGGCGTGGCCTACATACGTTCGCTTGCCCGTCCTGAGATAGTAAGAATTGTTATCCATCGAATAGTCGAGCGCGTCGATCGAATGAATCATAAGCTCGGCGGTCCTGCCAAGAACTTCAAAGAGACCGGGATTCAGGTTCTCTATTGTGTCGAAAGGCGTATGGTACACCTTCTGGGCCAGCGGACTGTCCGAATGGTCCCCTCCAATATTGATGCCCGGGATTCCTGCGCGAAGGAAAGGCCCCTGGTCGGTGCTCGAAATGTTGACAGCTTGCGCCAGATAATGCGAAAGCGGGTCGGGAGACCCGGGCTCGCCACCCGCTCGCGTGGCGCAGTCTTCCGCCAGCATCCAAAGCCAGAGCGGAGCATATCCGCGGAATTGTCCTTCGCCGCGAATGCAAACTTTCTCGGGGTTCTCGAGTCTCACGTAGTCGAGCGATATGACCGCGCGGATGCGTTTCAGGCCCGGATATTCCTTCGCAAAATGGCGCGCGCCCAGCATCCCCCACTCTTCGCCGTCGGACGCGATAAAGATGAGGGTCTTCTTTTGTTCCTCATGCGAGAAAACGCGGGCGAGTTCGAGCAGCACGCCGACGCCGCTCGCGTCATCCATTGCGCCTTCACGCACGTGATAGGGAATGTCGTAATGCGCGATAAGGGCTACCGCGTCCTCGCGGATTCCTTCGTCGACCCCGATGACATTGCGGCCTCCGACCCGTCGGCCTGCGATCCATGCTTCAAACTCTTGTTGCTCCGTGCGCAAGCCCGCGCGTTTCATTTCCGCTTCTATCCATTTTGCGGCGCCCCTGCTTCCTTCAGTGCCCGTTCCTCTCTCGGGATACTGCGTTACCAGATTCTTTGTGGCCTCATATGCGTTCGAGGGGGAGAACGAAAGTTTCGTTTCCGGAACCCGCACTTTTTCGGCCTGATTGCCGGTAGTTCTCAGAATAAGAGTTGCAAGCAGGAAAACGAGCGCAGTGCTGATTGCGAGGATGGAACGTTGGAGATCGGTCATAAGGTTTCGTCGCTAGAGAATTCGCCTAACCATCGCTCCTTCATCGAACTGTGTAGCGAGCAGTCGCCAATCAACAAGAATGCCCGATGTAACGCGCGAAGGCGGCGGCTGCCACCGCTCAAGCCGCTGCCGTATCTCCTCCTCCGGGACCTCGAGCCGGACCTCGCGGTCAGGGATACTTATCGAGACGAAATCACCGTCGCAAACGGCGGCAAGCGGGCCGCCAACCTGCGCCTCGGGAGTGATGTAGCCGACATATAGAGCGCCCACGGTTGCGCCCGAGAAACGACTGTCGGTAATCACGGCTACATCGTGAACGCCGAGGGCTTCCAGGAGTAAAACGACCTGAAAATTATCGGAAAATCCGGGCGCTCCGCGAGGCCCTTCATAACGAATGACGACAGCCGTTCCTGACTCGACCTCTCCGGACAAGACTCCGAGAATAGCCGCCTGCTGGGTGTCGTAGCATTTACAGGGTCCGCGAAACGTTTGCCTTTCGTCACCGGCTACCGTGTAACGGGAGAGAGAGCCGCGAGGCGCCAGATTCCCTCTGAGCACAACTATCCCGCCGTGAGGCGACAAACACTTATCAAGGGGGCGAATAACGTCTTCGTCGAGAATCTTCGTCTCTTCGAGAATCCTTGCGACGCTCTTGCCGGCCACTGTGGGCCGGTCAACCGCCACGCGATCCTGCAGCCGCTTCAGCGCCGCAAAGGGTCCACCTGCCCGGTGCAAGTCAACCATAGTATGCGGTCCGCTCGGGCGAATCGGGCAGAAGTACGGCGTCTGGTCGCTGATTTCGGCGAAGGTGTCGATTGTAACGTTCAGGCCGAGGGTTTTTGCCAGGCTCAGCAGATGGAGTATTCCATTGGTTCCGGCCGACGTGGCCATGATAAGCCTGGCGGCGTCGGCGATAGAACTCTCCGTAACGTAATCGGAAAACTTTGAGCCTTCGCGCACAAGTCGCACGATTGCCTCGCCGGCTTCCTTTGCTTTCCGCAGCCGTTCGATATCCGGCCCCGGAATCGTGGAGGAACCGGGAAGGCACAAGCCCATGACCTCCGTAGCCATTTGAACCGTGTTCGCGGTGGTCAGCTCGGGACATGCGCCGCAGGACATGAGCCATTTGCTCTCCATCCCGTGAATCGTTTTCTTGAATTCTTCCTCGCTCATCGAACCGGCAAGAACTTCATTGACGCAACGCAGGATCACGTCGGTCGGGAAGACGGTGGGTTCTCCCCTGAATTCTCCGGGATATGCCGGTCCGCCTGTCACGAAAATCGTCGGCAAATCAAGGCGGGCGGCGGCAAGCCACAGGCCGGGGATGCTCTTGTCGCACGTCCCTATGCAAACGAGGCCGCCGGCGCCGTAGTTGCGCATCTGAACCTCGACCGAATCGGCTATGGCATCGCGTTGGGGCAGGTCGTAGAGCATGGTCAGGTCATTGATTCCACGGTTCTGACAGTAACCGCCGCAGGGGCCGATGGTATTGAATTCTATGGGGGTCCCGCCTGCCAGATATATGCCTGCCTTCACGGCTTCGGCCACTTGTTTGAGATGCATGTGGCCGACGCCCGCGTCCTGTACGGTGTTGGCGATTACAATGAGTGGGCGGCCCAGCTCCGCGTCGGTGAAGCCGCTGGCTTTATAGAAGAAGCGATGTGTTTGCAGCCCCGCAAGAAGTCCAAGCGCACGGGAGGCTTGTTCGGGCGACAGTTTTTTCATTGGGACCTTGTTGATTGGAAAGGCCGGGGGCAAACCCGAAGCATGGGTCTCTCCCTCAACTCATAAAAGTATTTATTTCGGTTGGCTAAAAAGTACTATAACATAGGCAGAAGATTCAAATCAAGCGACGCAGAAAAGCAGAAGCAGGGCGAAAGAAGCAGGGCGAAAGGGAACAATCGGGGGGAAAGATTGGGTGGGGAAATGGGCAAAAAGGGAAACAAGGAAACGAAAGCTGAGTAAAGGCAAGGCCTCACATAAGGGCATGAGGCTCCTAAGAAACGGGAAAGACGAAAGGAGTAAGACGAAAAGGAAAAACAAAAAAGAATGAAAGGAAAAGGAAACCCGGTTCGTGGTTTAGGCTGAAGTTCCCCTTTAACCAAATGAGTATCCTGTTGAGATAGAAGGGATTATAGCCGGAATTGGATTCTGCTCTCTGGCTACAACCCCAGCAGTTCGAGAGCGCGCTTCTGTAAAGAAGTCAGTTCGGTTAATATATCGACCGTGCCGGCTTCTGGGGCGGAATTGACCCGACAGCGGTTGCGGCAACGGGTTCCGAGCTCCATCATGAGTGTATCGAAACTATGGACAGGCAAGCCATGCTGCGTGAGATGTCTTGC
>JACRIR010000106.1 GCA_016215705.1 Candidatus Poribacteria bacterium
AAGGCCCTATCTCAGAAACAAGAGCCTTGAAAAAAGACCAAAAGGCAACGGAGAATCATGCAGTGGATGCCCTCCAAAGTTAGGACTTCAAGAGGGAATGGGAGAGATTTGTCTTGACTTTTCTTTTTAGAGATGACCCCTGAGACGACAAAAGGAAGGGGAATCAGTTAATGAAACAAAACGGGGGGAAGATTTTCTACGGATGGCATATTGCGTGGGTGTGTTTTATCATCGCATTCGTCGTCTTCGGCATTTCCGTAAACACGTTCACCGCGTATGTCAAACCTATCGAAGCCGATCTGGGGTGGCCGCGTGGAAAGATTTCGGCGGGAATATCGCTTGGCGCGCTTGCAATGGGCGCAGCCGCGCCATTTGTCGGAAGATTGATTGATCGAATGGGAGCGCGCGCCGTCATGGCGATTGGGGGGGCCGGTGTGGGTCTCGCGATGATTCTCGTATCGAGGGCGCACTCACTTCTATATTTTTGGTCCATGTATGTCTTGTCCGGCATCTTCCAGGCAGGCGCAACACTGATCCCTATTTCCCTCGTTATTTCCAACTGGTTCAGCGCAAAGCGCGGAAGAGCGCTCGGGCTCGTTATGACCGGCACCGGCCTCGGAGCGATGGTGATGGTCCCGGTTACGACCGAGATCATCGCGCGTTGGAGTTGGCGAGCGTCGGCCGCCATCATGGGATGTCTGATCATCCTCGTAACAGTGCCGCTCAACCTTATATTCATTCGTACGCGACCGTCAGATATGGGGTTGCTGCCTGACGGCGGAATGGTTTCCGAAAACGCGCCGATTAAGATAGATGGAGTCCATGTAGGCGGCGCATTCAGGAACTCAGCATTCTGGCTCATCGGCGCTATGATGTTTATCTTCGCGTTGGTAGCGATGGGTATTGGAATTCACATGATGCCTTATCTCACTGACCTCGGACACACCGAGGCAATGGCGGCCGCCATCGTTGCTGCAATCTCCGGAATGACTGTCCTCGGTAAGATAGGGATGGGCCTAATCGCCGACCGTTGGGGAATCCGCAAGGTGGTCGCGCTCACCTGCGCAACCATTATTGCGGGAATCCTTCTCCTCACCCGGGCAAGAGACGTTCAGACTGCCTTTGTCTTTGCCGGCATCTACGGCTTTGCCATCGGCGCTCCACTTGTAATAAACCCGAGCTTGACGGCCCAATGCCTCGGTCTTGCGCACTTCGGCGCCATCTTCGGGATACTCACATTGCTTAGCACTCTTGGCGCCGCCATAGGCGCGGTGCTGACCGGAACCGTCTACGACATGATGGACAGCTATACGCCCGCCTTCGCGCTCTATGTCATTTTGACGGGCGCAGCCGTGGCCTGCGGAATGATGGCGCGAAAAGCGCGCGAACTTGATAGGTAGGGCGGCTCAAACAAAGGAATCCACAAATGATTATCGATGCGCATTGTCACATATGGGAAGAGAAACTCGTATCGACGGAGATGAGAAGTATCCTTGAATTTGTGACCGAGCGATTCAAGCCGAAAGACCCTTCACAGGTTCGCGACGGAACAATCGGCCGCCTGATTCGAGAGATGGACGAAGCCGGAATCGACAAGACAGTTCTGCTTGCGCTCGATGCCGGCATCGCGTTTCGCTCTCACTTGACACTCAGGGAATACAACGATTATGTCATCGATATCGTTCGCAAACATCCGGACCGCATCATCGGGTTCGCAGGAATTGATCCTCGACGAGGCAAGGAAGCGATTGTCGAGCTTGAGCGATGCGTCGAGTCAGGCGTCAAGGGATTGAAGCTATGGACACTCACAGGCTTCTATCTCGATGATGAGAAATACTACCCGCTCTATGAGAAAGCCGCCGAACTGAAGATTCCCATGCTGGTCCACACCGGCATGGGCCCGCCCGGCACATATATGAAATTCAACAGGCCGATGTACGTTGACAAGGTTGCAGTGGATTTTCCCGGGATCAATATCATCCTGGCGCACATAGGCGACCCGTGGATTGATGAGGCCGTGGCGCTCGTTATCAAGAACGCAAACGTGTATGTCGACATCTCTGCCTGGGAACCGAGCGTCAAATTCGCTCCGTTCGTTCTCTGCCAGACACTCACCAAAATAAAAATGTCATGTGGTGGCCTGCACAAAGTTCTCTTCGGGAGCGACTGGCCGCTGTTCACCCCGGTATTTCCGCTCAAGGAATGGGTGGAGGCCATCAGAAACCTGACGATGCCGCCGCCTTTACAAATGATGGGCTTACAGGATTTCACGGAAAACGACAAGGAAATGATTCTAGGCGGAAACGCGGCCAGAGTTCTGGGCGTCTAGCAGACACAAATGGCTTCAC
>JACRIR010000107.1 GCA_016215705.1 Candidatus Poribacteria bacterium
AGCGGTTCTCCTTTCTATCTAGTTATATAACTAGATAACATAAAAGGAGAGAAATGTCAAGGAAAATCGTGACGCTGAGGGAAATTAGTCAGCAGAATGGAAATGAAATATAGTAAAAGGCCAAACACGAGGGGCGCGATTTATCGCGCCCTTGCAGTTGTCTCGTGCTTTGAGTCCCCTCACCGTTGCAAAGCGGAGCGACTGACCGGCCACTTTCCTGTCGGCGAACAAACTAGGCAGAAGTCGTTGCCTCTGTACTATGTAAGTGTTGTCATTACAGAGTGTTGCGAATCTTGCCGCATGATTCTGCGAAGAAAGAACCTAACGGTCGTTATGTTTGACAAAAATGCAATTGTGTGGTAAAATTCAGTGTGCCAGAGAAAGATAAATTGACCCTCGGAGATGTGTATAACTTCGCCATTGAGTGGGGCTTACGACATGACCCGAGGGACAAGAAATTCATAGAGTCCCTTTTCCGGAAGCAGCGTAGCGAGTACGATAAGCTCTCCGAAAAGCAGAAAAAGCTTTTCGATGAAGAGCGGTTTGTGAATCCTTACACGGATACACGAATACTCTTCGGCGAGCGCGAGAAGAAGGTGAGATCGATACTCGCGGGCATCGACATGGAAATTGGGGAAGTTGTGCTTGCCGACCGGCTTCGGAGTTCCGGCAAAAGCATTGATCTCATATTGGCCCATCATCCTGAAGGCAGGGCGATGGCCAATTTTTATGAGGTCATGGAGATGCAGGCCGACATCCTGAATAAGCTTGGAGTGCCAATAAATGCTGCCGAGGGCATGCTCGAAGAGCGGATTAAGGAAGTGGAGCGCAGAGTTCTTCCCTTGAACCATACGCGCGCTGTAGATGCGGCGCGCCTGCTCGGCATCCCCTTCGCCTGCGTCCATACTCCGGCCGATAATGGAGTAACTCAATTCCTCCAGAAGCAGTTCGACAAGCGGAAACCGATGTTCCTTTCCGAGACACTCGATTTTCTGTTCGAGCTTCCCGAGTATCAGCAGGCCGCTTCGTCGAACGCCGGGCCACGGCTCCTCCACGGAAGCCCAACAAACAGGACCGGCAAAATTTTCGTCGATATGACGGGTGGCACAGGTGGCTCAAAGGAAGCCTTTGAGAAACTTGTGCAAGCCGGAGTCGGCACAATCGTCGGCATGCACATCGGCGAAGACCACCTCAAGGAAGCCAAGAAGCATCACGTCAACGTAGTAATCGCGGGCCATATGGCCAGCGATGCTTTGGGCCTGAATCTTTTCCTCGACGGACTCATCAAGAAATATGGCCCGCTGGAAGTGTGTGCCTGTTCAGGATTTACACGGATTTCCAGAAAACCGACATGAATAGGGAAAGACCCTGACTACGGGTTTGCTCCTTACGAACTGAAAATTCGCAGGCTTTAGGTCCCCATCAGCAAAAGAACCAATCGAGGCGTTCAGTCTCAAGCTGGAATTTATTATGGCATACGGAATCCCGGAAGAAACCATTGAACGTATCCGTTCGCAGGCCGATATCGTTCAGATTATCTCGGAATATGTGACTTTGAAGCGGGCTGGGTCCAGGTTTAGGGCCTGTTGTCCGTTCCACAAGGAAAAGACGCCTTCTTTCATGGTCGATCCCTCGAAACAGCTTTATCATTGTTTCGGATGCGGCGCCGGCGGCAATGTCATCGGGTTTCTTATGCGGCACGAGGGATTCACCTTCAGCGAGGCCGTCAAGCATCTCGGTGAGCGGATGGGCATCCAGATACGGCAGGCCCAATATGCCCCCGGTGAGCAGGAAAACCGCGAGCGCCTGTTCGACCTGTACGAATTCACGACAGGGTTTTTCAACCGCTGCCTTCTGAAGTCCGACCAGGCCGAAGCTGCGCGCAAGTATCTGGAGGGGCGCACATTGTCGGGCGAGGCGGTCAAGCAGTTCTCTATCGGATATGCTCCGGACGGCTGGGATTCGCTCATCATGGAAGCCTCGAAGAAAGGCTTCTCGAAAGAGTTGCTGCTGCAGGGAGGATTGGCGAGGAAGAGCGCTGAAGGAAGAGTTTATGATGCCTTCCGAAAGAGGGTAATGTTTCCCATTTGGGCGCTTTCGGGGAAAGTGGTGGCCTTCGGTGGCCGAACGCTGGAGGAGGGCCAACCCAAGTACATAAACTCACCCGAGACACCGATTTACCAGAAGGGACAAACTCTCTATAATCTTCACCGCGCGAAGAACAGCATATCGAATAATGGATCGGTCATTGTCGTCGAAGGTTACACTGACCTCATCCGGCTGGTTCTGGGTGGGATAGACAATTGTGTCGCCTCCCTCGGGACCGCTTTGACGCAAGCGCAGGCACGCTTGATTAAGAGATACACAGATGAAGTTATCCTTGTATTGGACTCTGACTCTGCGGGCGAGGCCGCTAAGCTTACTGGCAATGGAGTCTTTTTCGGTGAGGATATGAAAGTTAGAGTTGCGAGAATTCCTCCGCCAGCTAAGGATCCAGACGAATTCTTGACGAAGGAAGGGACTGAGGCATTTCGTAATGTTTTGGCGAACGCACAGGATTGTATCGAGTATTTCGCGGATATAAGCCTTGCCAAACTGAAGAGACCCGAATACCGTGAAGAGAAGGTCAAGTACGCTTCCATTTTTTTGTCGCTTGTTGAAAGAATTCCTAACCCCATCAGAAGAGAAGAGTATTTCAGGCTAATTGCGAGTCGGCTCGACATAAGACCCGAGATTTTGATTGAGACCTCGCAGAAAAACGTTTCTACGGTCAGAATAGAAGAGGAAGCCAGGCACTTCGAGACGAGACTGAAGCACGAAGAGAAAGAGTATATGTGGCTCGTGAAGCTTCTGATAGAGAAGCCGGAGTGTATAGTGAAAGTGCGCGAGCATCTTGACGTAGCGGCGATCCAAAGCGAGCCGCTTCGTAGACTGTTGGATGTTGTTCTCGCAAGCGAAGAAGGCCGCATTGACGAATGCGCGGTGTTTGACAGGGTCCAGAATGAGGAAGCCCAGCAGATGCTCTCGAAAGTCATGTTCGAAGAAATGGGTTCTGAATTGCTGTATCCCGTCGAATGGTGGATCGGATTCATAAAGGGCCGCCAGAAGAAGAACAAGCTGAATGCGCTTTCCCTCGAGGTAGCCGAGGCTGAGCGGGCCGGTGACGCCGGGCGGGTGGAACAGTTGTTGAGACGGAAAACCGAGATTTCCCGCGACGTGGAAGAAATCCGCAGGGAGAGGGCCAGAATCCCGGTTGACTCGGCGGTGGAAGGCGGAGCGGGCGGATGAGCGCCCGATTATCGAGAAGGGGGACGTGAGACAAACGAGAATCGAAACAATAACTGAACAGTGGGATTGAACATGCGCAATAGGAAAGGCGACAAGACCTGCGCAATAAAGGGTGAGAGAGTGGAAAGAAGCCTTGAAAAAAAGGTCAGCGAGAGCGGGCTCGTTCAAGAGCTGATCGAAAAAGGTAAGAAGCAGGGACAGCTTACCTTCGACGAAATAAACGACATGCTTCCGGACGATGTTGTTTCTTCCGGCGAAATCGATGAAATCCTGCTGACACTTGGTGACCATGACATCGACGTTGTCGAAACTATGAAGCTCGATGAGCCTGAAGAAGGTGTCGTAGAAGTCGAGGAAGAGGAAGAAGAGAAGGAATTTGCCCCGTCGCGGGTCGACCGCGCCGACGATCCGGTTCGAATGTACCTGAGAGAGATGGGACGAGTGCCCCTGCTGACTAAAGATGAAGAGGTCAGAATAGCGCAAAACATCGAAAAAGCCGAAAACGCTATGCGCGAGACCATAATCCGTACTCCGTTCGCGCTTAAAGAACTCCTGCCGGTTCTACAGAAAGTAGTCAGGGGCAAGAACTCGTTCGAGGGCATCACGCGGGAAGACGACGATCGCAAACTGAAAGAGCTCGAGGCCCGTTTGCCCAAGACCATCGATTTTCTCAACAAAAGCGAGGCGGCTATCCGCAGGCACGAGAGGAGCCTTCAGCGTCCTCGCATCGGCGAGAACACGAAGAAGCGCATACGCGGCGAGATAGCGGCCGAGCGCACAAAACAGGCTGCGGCGCTGCGAGACCTCAACATCAAGATAAAGGAAGTCAGCAAGATCGCAAGCAGGATAAGGAACCTCAAGGGCAAGATCGAGAGCGCTGAGGCCGAGATCAAAGCAGTCGAAAACGAGCTTAGGCTCGATTACGAGAAGATCGAGGAAGTGGGCAGGAAGCTGAGAAGCCGTCAGATCGACTCGAAGCGGTTCGCCAAGAGACTTACCGTGCCGCTTGGCCGCTTCGTCGAGCTCGAGAGGAAAGCGCACAATGCCAGGCGCCGATTGAATACGGTCTATCATGACACCAGACTGAGCAAGCAGGGCATATCCGGACTCATCGCTCGTCTCGAGAATAACGAGGCGGGAATATACCGTGCGAAGATGGACCTAGTCGAGGCCAACCTTCGCCTCGTCGTGAGCATAGCGAAGAAATACACGAACCGCGGCATGTCGTTCCTCGACCTGATACAGGAAGGCAATATCGGGCTGATGAAGGCGGTGGATAAATTCGAGTACCGGCGCGGGTACAAGTTCTCGACGTATGCGACGTGGTGGATCAGGCAGGCGATCACTCGCGCCATCGCCGACCAGGCGCGCACTATCCGAATACCGGTCCACATGATCGAGACCATTAACAAGGTCATACGCACGTCGCGGCGGCTCGTGCAGGAATACGGCAGAGAGCCGACCCCCGAGGAAATCTCGGAGGCCATGCGAATGGAAGTCGAGAAAGTGCGCGGCATCCTCAAAATAGCGCAGGAGGCGATATCGCTTGAAACACCGATAGGCGATGAGGGTGACAGCAGCTTCGGCGATTTCATCGAGGACAAGTCAATCGAGTCGCCGATCAACGCGGCGGCATTCACCGTATTTCAGGAAAAGCTCGAGGAAGTCTTGAAGACGCTGACCGAGCGAGAGGAAAAGGTATTGCGCCTGCGGTTCGGCTTGGGTGACGGCTACCCGCGTACGCTGGAAGAGGTGGGGAGCGTCTTCAATGTGACCCGCGAACGCGTCCGGCAAATCGAGGCAAAGGCCATCCGCAAGATGCGCCATCCGACACGCAGTCGCAAGCTGAAAACTTTCATCGAGTGGGCCGTCACGGAATAACGCCGGCTGAGAACTGAATCCCCCTACTCCCTCTTCCTAATGGAGGGTAGGGGGATTTCACTTTCACCCGCCTACGGAATTTCTTGAAATTCCTCGAATGTCGTGCACGCGAGCGTCGGATTGGTCTGCTTCTCGCCTCCTATTGTCGAGGAAGGGCGGTCCCCGTAGTCGTGTCCCGGAAATACCTCGATATCATCGCGCAACGTCTTGAGCTTCGTGTGAAGGCTGTCGAACAACTGTCTCGTATCGCCGCCCGGAAGATCGCTGCGGCCGCAATTGCCAATGAATAATGTGTCGCCCGTCATGAGCTTCTTATCGGTGAGAAGACACATGCTTCCCGGCGTATGGCCGGGCGTGTGAATCACGGCAACCTCGATCTCGCCGATTCTTATTCTTTCTCCATCCTCGAGTGCCTTGTCGACGGGAATACGCCCGCGTTGAAGGCTGGGCGCGTCTCCCTTTTGAGCAGCCACCTTCGCGCCGGTCTTTGCGGCAAGCTCTTTTATTCCGGCCGTATGGTCGGAATGGCTGTGGGTAGCAAACACCCACTCGATCTTGAGGCTGTTCTCTTTTGCGAAGTCCAGAATCTCGGATAGATCGGAAGACGGGTCCACGACAGCCGCGCGCCTGGTTTTCTCGCAGCCAAAAACATATGTGAAATTTCCCATGAAACCTGTCGGTATCTGCTTGAATATCATTTCACTCTTCCCTCTCTTCTTTCCCCTTTTCTCCCGCCAAGCTTCATTCCCTTTCGCCTTTTCTATGGCCTTTTCCCCTTTTTCCCTTTCCCCGTTTCCCCCCAGCGTAGTTCTTTCTCTTTCGCCTCTATTTAGCGCCTACACTCTCTCGCCTCGCCCGAAAAGCTTCAGTGCGGTCTTCCACAGAATCTTTTCGAGGTCGGCCTTCCTGATCTTCAGTTTCGAGAAATAGTCAATGGAATCCGCGTGCGACGCCAGGCAGTAATCCGTCCCGAACATCAGATGGTCAGCGCCACAATAGTAAATGACGCTCTCGAGTCGCTCGAGCATCCGTTGGCGATATTCATCCTTATAGGCTTCGGGCAACCCTGTGACCAGGCCTGACAAGTCAGCGTAGACGTTCTCGTTCTTATAGATTACCTCCGCCGCGTCCCAGAGCCACGGGTTTCCCATGTGGGCCATTACGATCTTCAGGTCGGGGAACCGAAATGCGAGGTCATCCACAGTCAGGGGATGCGAGAACTTCAGGCGCGCCATCGTGCTGACACAATCCCCGGTGTGGAAGATAATCGGCACGCCATATTTCATCGCAAGCTCGTAAATGGGGACGCAGTCATCATCGTCCGGATAGTAATGCTGGTACCCGACGTACAGCTTGACTGCGCGGATACTTCCGTCCGCCATGTCCGTCTCGAGCGTCTTGAGCGTCTCAGCGCTCAGATTCTTCGGGTCTGCTGAACCGGCCACCCAGAAGCGGCCCGGGTATTTCTTGGAAAATTTCTTGCCGTCCTCCAATTGGCCGGGCACGGTCATAATAAGCGCTCGCGCGACATTGTTTTCATCCATGTCCTTAAGCAAACCCGCGGGCGTGTAGCGCAGGCCTACTTTCTTGGCCAGTTGCTTCGAGTAATCCCGCCCGAAATTGATGTGTAGATGCGCATCGATAACCGTGGGCTTCCGCTGTTTCACCTTTTCGTTTTTCGGCATCGACTGTTACCTCATCTCGCTGACACGAGGCAGGGAAGCAGTTGCTCTCCGCTCTCTACGCCGATTGCCGGCGTTTCTGTTATCCTGCTGTAGAAGCCGCTGAATCTCCCGCCAAAAAGATACTCACCCACGTGGATAAACCGCCTCTGCATCCGGATACCGTCGTCCCATGTGCCTACGTCCATAGTCGCAGCGGGAATCAATTCTTGCAGCACGTAGTCATTTTTCAATGCGCCGGGGATCAGCTTCTCCCACTCATCCCGGCTTGTTTGTATTCCCAGCCGAACACCCCGGCCTTCATACAGGTTCGCCGGCTTCAGCACAAAACCGTCTTTTCCATTTCTCGCGAGTTCGACCATATCTGCTTGCCTGCCCCGGTATTCACATTCCGCATCCGCGAACTGACGCGTCCAGGGCACATGCGCCTCCGCCAGCTTTTTTTCCGTCTCCGTAAAGAACCGCGCAAACTTCGGGTCGTGCAAAACCGCAAAAGCCGTCTTGCTAAAGCCCACGTCCGACCTGAACGAGCCGACGACGCAGACATTGTGATCCTTGAAAGCCCGTGTCATCGCCTTCACGTCCCTCAACCGCGAAACGTACTCGGAAGAGACGACTCTTCTATAGATTATGTCAATCCTCGCGCCCAGATGCGATAAGACGCGGCCATCGTATTCGAGCTCACGCGGGTCGGCGACAATCGCTTCGTATCCGTTCTCGCGACAGAATTCCGCGAAGGCGACGAACTCCTCGGAAGTTCGCGCCTCTTTCCAGTCCACGATCGCTATTCGCGGGGGTCCCGGAGCCTTTCTGCCGGTGAAGTGCGCGTAACACTCCAACAACGCCTGCAACACCCGCTGGTTTATGTCGAACGTCTGCATCGGATGGGTAGAGAAGAATTCGCGCGCCGACTGCGCCGATATGAAAAGCTTTGCCACCTTTTCCGCGCCGTTCATTCCGGATGTCCCGTCCGTGTTGAGTTCGGTGAATCGGAGAGAGCGGCCGTCGAAAATGGAGTCGAATCGGGCGCACGGGATTGACAGAGGATAGCCGGGGTCAACCTCGATGAGTTCGATCTGTTTCTGCCTGAAACCGAAAAACTCTTTTACGGATGGCTGGGCCAGGAAGAGCGTCGTGGCCTTTTCCACGAGACGGAGAACCGCTTCGACAACCGATGAGATGTGGCGCGCCTGGGCCGCCGTCAATATGAACGGGTAGAATGTCAGGGATAGAGCGCAGCCGCCATAAACGAGATGATTCCGCGAGGCCTCGAGTTTGAACTGCTCAAGATCGCTCTTGACTCGTTTGCGATTGCTTTGCAGGAACTCGTTGAGCTCGCGATATAGAATCTCGATTTCGCCATCCGCGCAGAATGGGCGCACAATTCGGGTATCCAATATGCCCTCGCTCAGGAAGTCTTTTCACAAATCCCGTATTGTATGCGGAAAAGTATAACAGAGTCATACCTCGTTCTCAAGGCGCGCCCTTTGCGTCTCGGGTCTGCGACCCTTTGTGGTGAAAAAATCTGGTTTGGACAGCAATGAGCCCTCCTGATTTGTGTGGCGAAGACCCGTCACGCGTGTTATGCTTAATTCGATGTTTGACCATAGAGTGACTGGTTGTACGAATCCATTTGACAAGGAGGAGAACTATGTGCTACACATGTGGATGCGGTATGACGGCGGACGACATGGGTGATAATCGGAATATTACCGACAAAACAATTGCCGATGCCGCTGAAGCCGCCGAAATCACGCCGGAAGAAGCAATGCAGAATATGCTCGAGGCGCTGAAGAAGAAACTGGCAAAGAAAAAGTAGGCGGCGATTCCCTTCATTCGTGATCCAACAATCCCCATATTAGCTGTAAGGAAAATAACAACTGGTAAAGATGCATAGTTACACTCAGCGGATTTCCATTTGTGTCTCCATGTGCATGAGTCCAATAGTTGTGTTGTATAGAACGTAAAGCGCTAAGATGACCCCACATCTTGTGGTTATTGGGCTCAAGCGCATTGCTCAATCCCGGCCTATAGGAAATAATCCAGAGGATATTAGGATTTTTCCCTTGACAGGTACTCTCTCAATGTTATAGAATAAGGAAACTTTTGAATATTTGGAGAATTCCCTAGCTCTCGGGCTCCTTTTATCATCCCTGATTTCCATGTCTTTTCTGTGCTAGGAGAGCGTCATGACTCGGGACTCTGTATTGCTCACTGTCGATTCGTCGGATTCCTGTCGTGATTTCTTTTTCCTTTTCCTCAGAATCTGCGAGAATCTGTTCAAATCACTGAACCCAAGTTCCTTTTCTTCTTCTTCGTTCTTCTCAAAATCTGTACTACTCACGTTCGAAATCTTGAATTCCTGTCGCGATTCTCATGACACACCGCATGAAACTCACACGGGCGCAATGAATTGCGCCCCTACAGGAGCATACGAGGGATTTCTGTAGGGGCGCGATTCATCGCGCCC
>JACRIR010000112.1 GCA_016215705.1 Candidatus Poribacteria bacterium
CACGGCCCAGCTCATCTTCTGGCTGCTGGGGGCGCCGGACGGGCACGCCAAGAACTTCAGCGTCTTCCTCGAACCCGAGGGACGCTTCCGACTGACACCGCTCTACGACGTGATGTCAGCCTGGCCGGTGACCGGCTCCGGGCCGAATCTTTTCGATCGCAAGAAGCTCAAGCTGGCCATGGCTGTGTGGGGCAAGAACAAGCACGACCTCGTTGACGGCATCCAGCGACGGCACTGGAACGAGACGGCTAAACGCAACGCCATGGGCCCAAGTTTCGAGACGAGCATTGAGAACGTACTGGCGGCGGTGCCTGCCGTGCTCGAAAAAGTTGCGGCAGAGCTGCCGCCAGGCTTTACAGCAAAGGTGAGTGTGCCGATCCTTGAGGGCATTCAAGTGCAGGCCGTGCGACTCGCCGCGATGCCCGCGTAAACAGCCGCTATTGGAAAATTTTGTGTTCCTCTTAAAGGCACTACAAAGAAGACCTCCGCCGCAAGTACTTCAGTAAGGTACGGCAAGCTGTGACTAGCGACTAGACTAAAGTTGGGTGACGGGCTTTGTCTTGTCTGCTTGAAACACTTTGCCCCCTACCTCGATTGCTTTCTTGGGGGCAGGCAGGACATGCAACAGAGGCGACAGGCCGACGCTTACCGCCGACGGGAGTGGGCACTGATTCGAATCGCCCCGACGAAAGTGCCTTGATATGGGCGTCCAAGAGCTGCCGGTCAACTACGTACATACCGCCGCGGGCACCCTCGAAACCACAATTCCAAGCGGCTAATGTTTGTCCGTATTGCAACGCTGCAACCAAACCCGATGAGCCGGTGCGGACTAGACCTTCCCGACCTTCTCCAGCAATCTTTGCAATGAGGCCAGCAGTACACCAATCCCCAGATCCGCATGTATCTGCAAGCAGCGGAGCTGGGATCGCAGCCAACTGCTTCCATGCAGAAACGCCACGACCTAACCTATGCCGAAACCGTAAGCCAGTTGCGCCCAAAGTCTGTATCTCAACCAGCGTTGCGCTGCCTCGTTCCATCGCACCCAGGACTTTCTCAAACCGCTGGTCAGAGTACTTGATTACATGTGCAATGCCAACAGCTTCGCGCAAAAGCTTCTCATCAGATTTTGCCGAAGGTTCGAACACGACGACAGCACCGTTTTCAGCAGCCTGTTGAGCCAAGAGCAGTGCGGCACGAGATAGACGATCCATAAAAAACACTTTGGCATCTTTCATACTCGCAGCGACCACCTCAACAACCTTCGTCGTAACCGGCTTAAAGCCTGGTAACCAACTGCCACAGTGAGGACAAGACCATGAGAAGCGATGCTTTGGCGATCCATCGCGCGCGCGAAGAATATGTTGAATAATGATGGGAGTATCTGTGGTCGGGCCACACCCAACGAAATCGAGGTGCACACCCCATCGCTTCATGTCAGCGCGGATTAGTTTAGCGGCTGGATCACTATTCAGGCGAGCGATCGGATAGGCATCCCAACCGAGGTATGACAAGATAGAAAGTACATTCCCGCAAGTACCACCAGCCCATGAACGCACAGGCACGTCAGGATTCGCACTGATGACCAAGTCAAGGGCGACCAATCCCGTTCCAAAAATCTGTGGGGGCCGATTAATCGGACTGGTCATCGCACGGACTTCCATTCGCTTTTAAGTGGGGGCCTAGGCTGTGGATAAACATCTCCTTCAAGCCAGATATGCACCAAGAACGGACGCGGGTGTTCCGCAAACTGTGCAGCGTCGCAATTGTACCCGATGGCCTCCAGATACGCGACAGGCAAGTCTCGTTCAAGTGCAGCCATCAGTGCGCCCAAGGCCATTATCTTGCTGCCGACAGGCGACAGCACCAGCATAGATCCGCCAAACTCCTCGAAGACTGGTCTTCGAAGGTCATCAAGTTTCAGAATTGTCCGGTAAAGGTCCAGCGGATCGTCTTCAGCCGCGTAGACGATGTTGCGGGTATCTACTGACCATGTGCTTTCAAACTCGGCCAGAAAATCGTTCGCAAGTTCATCGCCAAGCCGAGGGTTGCTTGCGGGAAACGGGAGGATAGGGCACGTGTCATGGGGCGCAACGAAATCGTGAAGCCGGATAAGCGCGCCACGTCGCTCGCGTGCCAGTTGCGGTAGCCACAGTTTAGCCGCCTCTGCGTTTTGGTTCAGCGTCGATGCACCGCGAAATCCATGCACGTGCCCTGGCACGTCGCTTGCGACAGGAACGATAGCGTGATCGAGCGCAGCATTGTGCGCAACGAACACATGCAGATTCATCGGCTCGTTACCTCGTTCAACGCGTTCGACCAAGTACTTGATAAGCGGAAAGCTCGTTCCTACCGATAATGCGCTGATGTCGATCGCGACGTCAGTAATCCCGGAGAAGTCCCATCGATTAAGCGCTGCTACGACACTGCGGCCACCAACGACCGCACCATCGGGTCCAAATATCTCAATGGGCACTACTTCGTGATGTGCAAAAGACACTGCCAGTGTATTGCTGTTCGTTTCCGCGCGTTGCACCAAGTCTTGCGCCGGGTTTGGCCGAACTTCCTTGACGAGGAATGCCTCAACATTCTTGGAAGCACTCGCAAGCTCCGTCGCGACAAGCGCTGAACGCGGATCGAATCCCGCTCCACCAACAAACAGCACGCGTCGATTAGGATCCTTGAAGTAATCCTTCACGAACGAACACACTTCATCTCCACGATGGGCGATGCAGGGATCCCACCGTAACAATCGTGGCACGTTAGCCCTCACCCAAAATACGGACAAGATCCTCAGCGCTTCGCTCCAGGAACCCACCTCGCCGAAGGGTCAGTCCATGATGCAACAGCAATACCCCGCCCAGCTCTATCAAGCACCATAGCCTCTTCTTTGTCCCATGATTTGGAACCAGGGTGAAGCTGTTATAGGCAACGCCGAACTGCAGTACCAGAGCGAGATTTGGATATTTGGACGGAATGCTATCGAATTCTTCCTGTGGAATTCCGAATGCGGACGCTCCGCCGCCAAGCGACGCATTCGGCTCAAGACTTTTCTCGATACACTCCGCCGCAATTCCGTCCGCCAGGCGCCGAACAAGTTGATGTTGAGGAAAGTCCCAATCTCGAACAATCTCCGCTGCCTTCTCGCGAAGTAGAGAGTGCTGAGTCCCGCTGCTCAGCGTGGCGGACTTGGCGCGAATTAGTTGCGTCTCGGACTGAGCCACAAGACGGGCCGCAAGTTGAAGAAACTGCTCAGCGTTCTCGGAACTTGCGTCGCACAGTGAGTCAATGCCATAGTAGTAAGGACGTGCGTATTTATGCATCAGGTGCAGACGAGCACCATCGGCCACCTCGGCGTCTGCAGTAAGCGGCCGAGTTGGTTCCACGTCCGCGGATCCGGCTTCGAATAAGCCACGTTGTGGGGTACGCTTCCCATAGCGTGCGAACAGGATCGCAAGCATCGCAAGCTTAAGGTCCTCGCCAGACTCTCCAGTACCGTTCAAGTATCGATCCACTTCAGCTTCCAGATCACGACGACGGGAAGCCGCAACACCATGGCGTCTCTGTAGAACATCCAGATGTTCCCGCAGATTCTCACGCTTTCCGGGTGCAATAGTTTCAGGCTCGGTCGCGAGCAGATCGCCCAAGCTGTTCAATCGTCGCCGGTTAAAAACTTCCATCTGCTGGAGATATCTGTTGGCCATGTCTTTGGCCATCTTACGGAACGCTCGCCGTTGATTGCTTCGATCTTCGCTGCTTTGCAACCAAATGCTAGTGATTTCACGAGATCGTTTGAGGCCAGGTTCACCTGGTCCATCGGTATTCGACTGTTCAGTTAACACATCAGCCGGAGTAAGCGCATCCAGCCGCATCAAGACCCATCGCGCCACTTTCAACTCGCGACGCGCAAGCCAGCGCTTCAGCGCCACAAGTTGAGCAGGATGCAGACTGTGTGCATCATCGAATATCACGAGCGGCCGCAGCAGAAGTGTATCCTCACCGTCACGGACACGGATTGAATCAATCACGTCGAATGGGCGATAGGCGGCAGCAGCATCTGCGTCAATATCCGATAAGCTGGGTGGCATTAACGCAGCGGAAATCTTGTAGATCGCCAACTCCACTTGAGAGGCGCGCTGGAGAACGCTAGGACCTGACACTCCACCAATTGCTGTTAACGCAGCATCAGCGCCAACACGGGGAACGATCTCGACATCCTCCAAGCGCACGCCGGCAGTCGTGAATCCACGTAACCATGTAAGCACTGTGCGCGCTTGCAGCAGCGCAATCATCAGGCCTGCCTTCAGCTCATCAGGATATGGGAACTCCCAGAAGTCACGATATTCGGCTTCGAGCGGCAGGCGCCCACCGACTACGGTCGGCAGATCGTCGACCACAGCCAAGCAGGCCGTCAGCGTATCAATCAACGGTTTGTATGTATTAAGGTTCTTGTTTCGAAGCAAGGTCCGAAGCGTCGGATACTGAAAAAGTCGAGCGAGCGTCGTCTTGCCACTACCCGGCGTTCCGATGATTACGGCCAAGCGATCATAGAGGCGCCCTTCTTCAGCCGGCTTTTGGAAGAAAGTCGAGAGCGGTTCGGGTGTCACGACGGCAAGAAATGCCTCGTCGTCCCGGAGGTACTCGGTTGCGCGTTTTTCGAATGGGTTTGCCATAGCCGTGATTACGCGTGCCGCTGACGACGTCGAAACAGCGGGCGCATCGCCGGCGCATCAATATCCTGATCGCGTGCTCCTCCTTCCGTCTCTGCCCACAACAATGCCACGGAGTTATTTGGCGTATTGTGATCGAGCACAAGCGGCAGCGCACAGCCTCCGTATCCCAACCCGAGATGTGTTACGCCACCGACGTCAGTATGGCGGGTCTGGATGATGGGGTCGTAATATTTTTTCGTTAAGTCGATGAAATCGTCGTAGCGCCCCCCGGCCTTGTCGATCGGAAAATCATCAGGCAAGACGGTACCAAACGAGAAATGAATTGTTTTTGGCCAACCAGCCCCTGTCAAGCTCGTGTTCGCTTCCAGGGCTCGTTCTTCGATGACCTTTTTCGCATGAGCACTGCCAATATAATGGTGCACACAGAGATGCCAGTCCGGTTGGAACAACTGGTCATTTTCAAGAGCCTCTGCCGCTGCCTGCATTGAGTCCTTGAACCTCACGAGTTTGCCGCCCCACTTCTGCTTCACCTTGTTGTAAGACAGCAGCGAGGTTCCGGTACCCATGAAGTCATCGATCAAATAAACCATTGCAAATCGTGCTTCCTGATCTTTCAAATCTTCTCTCAGCTTGTCCAGTAAGTCTTTCCACTTGGCTGCATCGACCTGGGTTGCAACTACGAGTTGCTCATTTGTGAGCAAACCCACATTAGAGTGTCGAACAATGTCGACTCTTGCGCCGTCACTGAGCCCCATGAACAATGTCTGGCGCCTCAAACGATTGAGTGCTTTGGTTGCCTCCAGGTCCGCCAGCACACGGTACATCGGTATCTCGCGCTGCGCAGCGATAGTCCGCACCAACCGATCGCGGACTTCACGCGGATAGAACTGCTCCACCAGGCGCTGCATTTCGCTAGGCCCAATGTAGACAAGCGCCGAGCGAATGAAGCCATACGCAGTTTCGCGCTCAGCCTTCGTAAACTGCTGCAACCAGGTTGCCAGACTCTCAATGAAGCGCATCCCCGCCTGAAAATCGCGATAGCCGTCGTACTTCAACCGCGCCATCAGACGCAACCAGTCAAACTCGTTACGGGCGCGTTCATCGTTCCAATCCAAAATGCGGCTGAGGATGTTAAGCCCAAGGTCTTGGTTCATTGCAACTTGGTCGAGTCGATCCGTAAGCCGGAGTTGGTTACGGTAAGCGCTTTGAGGTAAAAGAGCGTTGCAGCGATCCCACGCTGCCCACGCGGCGCCAAATTCCAGCAGGTAGCCGGATCAACACTAAGTTCGTCGACACTCAACGCGAAAGGCTCTTTCAGCAGTTCATAGTCGTTCCCTGGCCATCGACCCCGGTCGCCGATCATCAGAACTGGTGCGGCGCCGACACTCTGGCGCAAGTGCTCAAGCACATTGAGTTTTGAAACGCCCTCCGCCATGATGTCGATGGAATGGCTAGACCGGGTAATAGTGACATTACGCTGTGCCGCCATCAGTACCGTTTGGTGCGCGAGATCCCATAACCGCCCCTCGGGCGTTGGTCGTAGTGCCTCCAAAGTGATTTGAGAGTGCCTATCAGTTTGCTTGGCAATGTCAGCCAATTCGGACTGCCCGCGCAATGCAGAGGCAATAGAGGCTAAAGACTCACAAACCACATCCTCGCCATTGGGCGCTTGATCGTCAGCGAGCGTCGCTATCTGCGCGCCATTGTAGTAACCAATAATGATTTTCGGCCAAAGATCTGGGGAGAGCAGTTTCCGTAGATCCCGCTTGACGGATACACCTCGCCCGGTAGCAATCGCCAAATGAATTCCAGACCTGACGATCCGGACCAGCTCGTCGACGATTTCTTTGTGAGGCGGGAAGAACCGTTCGCGGGTATCGACGACCGTGCCATCGTAGTCGAGTATGAGCCCACTGAACAGCGCCTCAGCAAGGTCGCTGCGGAAACGCTTGAGCGCGGTGCGCCAGCGATCAAGTTCGGCCCGCTCGACCAAGCGCGCCAACGCAATCCCAGACTTCCGTTCTATGGCAACCGCATCTATGTCGTCGATGGTCGAGAGGCCTTTTCGAGGCCGCTCCTTTGGTAAGGGAAGATGATAGAGCTTGCGACCGAATTCCGGTACGCCTGGGCGGCCCGGATCAATGGCTCGCGCCTTGCCGGCCCATCCCGTAATCTTAAGCGCCGCGATCAACGACACTAGTTGGGCAGCTTCCGGAGATCCTTCAATAAGTAGCCGAGCTTGAGGGATATCTTCAGGGATCAACGCAAGTGTTCGCTCGGCGAGAGTCTGATCAGCACTGGAAACAAATGCCAGCACGCTACTAATATCGGCGCGTTTGGCAAGCCAATGATGGCGGCCATGTGCGAAGTTTCGGTAGTCCGCAATCTGCAAGTTGCCTACCGCAGCTTCGGTAAACTTCGATTCAAGATCAACCGCACCAATCCGCGTTGTTGCTCCGTGCAGGACAATCGTCGTACTCCGAGACCACAGCCTCTCCGTGCTGGACTCCCACTTACCCCAGCGGGCTTCATCCTGCAAAAGCGAATAAATCGCGGCCATTTGAGAATCGAGGTCTGACGTTGAACCCTCAAACTCGCTCATGTAAGCACGCGTCATGAGCGTAACAAAAGCAAGCAACGAATTGGTAGCTAAAAAACCGTCCTTCCCCGTCGGAGGTTCATAGAGCAGCAGATCGCAAAAACCATGATCGCGCGCTGCACTCGCGAGCGGACTATTAGAGCGCCCGCACAAGACGCCAAGCTGACGCGGCTCTCTTGCAACTAGCGCTCGGAACGCGGCCAAAATGTCCACGTTGCCTCCACCCGCACTAACAAGCCATGTCGCGACACCAGAACCTAAAGGCTCCACAATGGCCTCCAGCGGGGTTGCTACCGCAGACATCTGTTCAGTGCATCTCCGATGAAGGCTAGCAAGCGCATGTGCGGCAGTCAGCGACCCGCCCGATCCGATCGCAAGCAGCGGGGAAAGACCTGCCGTCTTAACTGCCAAGCGCAATGGCGCAATATCGCTCGCCATCGCCCAAGCGAACGTATCCGCGAGCTTTGACATTTCGGTGTTGTATGGCTTTGCCATTGTTCTATTTTTATGTCCTTGTTGTTTTTGTCATACTCGTCCAGCCGGGTACTTTATTAGGCGAAGTCGGACGTACCAATTCAAGAATGCACATATTACCCGATGGCTGTTTGGATGGCCGAGACACCGCTTTACACGACCGCCACGCTGGGAGGCACACTTTTTCAATTTCTCACGATGGCTTCTGGTCGCCAGTTCTCAGATAACGGGACAGCAACCGGCTGGTCCAGGGTTATTTGGGACTTGATCGAAAACGGCTTGAAGAAGGGTTTTACGAGGAAACGAACGGGGCATGCTCCCAGTCCTGGGTCGCGCATGTCTGGCGATCCCATTCCTCAGTACGCCTGCTATGCGAGGGGTTTAGAAGAACTACCGAATCCATTGTTGACGACATTCTCGGACCTAGCGCGAAGATGCTAAGGAATGCAGGTGAAGATGGTTCCATCCCGCCAGACCTGCCATTTCAAATGGAGTTCGACGACCCGATTGGGGGATAAGCATGATCATCATTGAAACTGACGAAACAGAACTTCCGGAAGAATTCGCTGATTCCTGAGCTACGGCCGTAAACGAATCCATACCCGCCGCGAGAGCCTCTTGGAACGAATAGCAGGAATGGCAGCTTTCGGCCGCCTGTACCGGTCAGATGGAACGATCAACAGCGCTCGTAGTGCAGATGAATAGCATCAACCACAGCTTTGGCAAGAGAGCCCTCCGGCTTTGCAGCGGTAGTGCCGAGCAGCGCAGGAGAATGCGCCCAACTGCACCACACGAAGCACTGACCTAGCCATCGCCAAAGCAGGCTGATCGGCAGTTGCTCAAACCCGGTCCGCCGCACTCCGAGCGTGCCTGATGCAGATGATGGCTTTTACCAAGTGGATTGCTTCGCGCCTGATTTTCGTCAGCTGGAACTCGGTTTCCTCAACCATGTCCGCCTCCCAATCCTGGGCCAAGGCTTTCAGCTTTGACAATGTGTATCCGTAGGCTCCTTTAGGCCTGGTGACATGCGTCCGTATGGATTTCCGGTCGCCATTGGCTTTGGATCCATACCACTTGATTCCGCACCAATCCAGCCTGATGGAGTTTCCCTCCTGCATGCACCGGACTTGAAGGGTACTTTTGTGTTCCCAGCCAGTGAGCTTTTGCTCCATGCTGTAGACGAAGGTCCAGTGCCTATCAACGATGCTGTGCGCGCTCGCATGCAGGGCATCAATACGACGTTCCAGTACGGCAATCGCCTCATCGTGGCAGCCCGGTTCAAGGGGTACTTCAGTCATGGCTGTAACGCTCCTTTTACTGTGGTGCAATCTGATGTCATTCCGCTCCTCCAAAGCAGTCCATTGCCCACGTCAATCACGCGAAACGCCAATAATCAGGAGCGATTGACTCCCTGTTCGCTCATCCCGATTTCTTCTCCATCCGAGACGCATCAAGCCACCAACGCCTGACCACTACTTTCGAATACCTGATCGCTCCTATTAGTAGCGTCGCCCCATCGATCGCGAAATGATCCTCAGTGGATGGCGTATTCATAGGAGCGATTTGCCGTCCGGTCGCTCCGTTCGCCCTCCCTGATTCATCAGCTCATTCGACCGCCGGTTCTTTATGAGAGCCAGGCCGCAGCCTTCTTTCGAATGGTGAGGCGCAACGTCGTTACCGCAAGCAACCGCTCGCCACCCTACCAAATCGGGAGTCAGAAACGAGGGTGAAAAGCGCACGCTTTGTGCGCTTTTCACCCTCGTTTTACGGGAAGCGCTTGCTATGTTTCCAGGCGGTGCACTAGCGGTCGACAGACATCAATCAGCCATCGCAATTTCTACGATTGTTCTCTGACGGTCGACTGGCGGTGCACTGCAGCGCCACTCGATGGTGGCATTTGAAGCTTTGTGCTCTAGCGGTAGACAGGAGGTCGACTTGAACATTCTTGGTATTGACATCGGGTATTCCAACCTGAAGCTCGCGTATGGCGAAAAAGGCGCGACGCCGAAAACACAGCTCCGCCCGGCCGGAGCGGCGCCTGCTGATCGCTTCAGTTCGCGTTTTGACGGGAAAACCCAGGATGATTTTCTGCATGTGCAGGTGAATGGGGATCCCTTCATTGCCGGTGTAGCACCCGACCGCGCAGAAATGTGGAGCCGATCGCTGCATGCCGACTACCCATCCAGCGCGTCCTACCGGGCGCTTTTCCACGCAGGCCTCTTGCTGTCCGAGGTTGATCACGTCGATATGCTGGTCACTGGCTTGCCCGTTTCCCAGTATCTCGACGAGAACCGACGCCATGCCATCGCGGAGCAGATGAAGGGTAGCCACCAGGTCACGCCGAAGCGCTCCGTCTCGGTTGATGCCGTCAAAGTCATTCCGCAACCCGTTGGGGGATTCCTGGATTTCATTGCCGGCGATGACGCAGATTTTGAGGGTGCCCGTGTCCTCGTCATCGATCCAGGATTTTTCTCGGTCGATTGGGTGGTCATTGCCGATTCGGACCTCCATCGTCAGTCATCGGGTACTTGCCTGGAGGCATCTTCCGTCGTTCTCGAGGAGGCTTCCCGCCTGATCGCCAAGGACTATGGCTCCAACGTCAGTACGGAAAAACTTGAGAACGCGATCCGTGGCGGCAAGGCTGAGGTTCTTGTACTGGGCAAGCGCGTGGATCTGGGTCCGTACATCGAGCAGGCATCCAGAAAGGTGGCTCCCGTTGTCGTCGAATCGATCCAGAAGTCGCTGCGCAAGGAAAGTGAATCCGTAGACAGGGTTCTCCTGGTAGGTGGCGGCGCGACCTTCTTCAAGGATGCGCTGGGTGCCGCGTTCGCTCAATTGACGGTCGTAACCACG
>JACRIR010000113.1 GCA_016215705.1 Candidatus Poribacteria bacterium
ACCAAATCCACCGGTAACACCATCTCCGAGGCCGACTGAAAAACCTGAACTTCGAGATTCACGGACAAAGCCATCCCCGAAAACCGCTGAAAGACCCTCCGCGCCGCATCTTGCGGAGACCGCGTTGCCGGCGCTCTCATTAGCCGACATTGAACAGGCAGTTGACATAGCGCTAGCGCGACGCCTGGAGCCAATACACAGAGAACTTGAAGAATCGCGGCGCAGGGAGAAGTTTTCCGAAATTGCAGGAGGAATCGGCTATATTGTCGGCTTAATGGGCCTTACAGCGTATTTCCATAGCAGAAGGAGCAAGAAACAGGGATAGGCATATATGTTCGACGAAATCTTTGCGGACGGAGATTCTTTCATTCATCGGCTGGACCCGAGGATCAAACTGGTCGTCGCACTGGTTTTCTCTACCGTGACAGCAATCGAGAACCGGTTTTCGGCGCTTGGCATGGCGGTTGTTCTTGCGTTGTCCTTAGCGGCGCTCGCTCGGCTTCCGGCACGCGCTCTTGCGTACAGGATAGTGGCCGTAAATGGTTTCTTGCTGTTCCTGTGGGTAATGCTGCCGCTCACATATGGCGGCGCCGACGTGGTTCGTGTTGGCCCGCTCAGTCTCTCGCGCGAGGGCATATCGTATGCTCTGCTTGTGACGCTCAAGTCGAACGCGATCATTCTCGTGTGCGTCGCCCTTCTATCAACAACGTACCTCAGCGTGCTTGGCCGTACGCTCGGCTGGCTGCATGTTCCTGACAAGATAACCCACCTGCTCCTTTTTATGCTTCGCTATCTCGGAATGATCAACCGCGACTATCTCAGGCTCTGGACATCGATGAAAGTGCGCTGCTTTCGACCGGGAACGAACGTTCATACTTATAGGTCTTACGCGAATATGGTAGGCATGTTGCTCATAACAAGTTACGAGAGCGCGGAAGCGATCTACGCCGCGATGGTGTGCCGCGGTTTCAAAGGAAGATTTCACACAACTGAAGAGTTTTCATTCAGCGCCCGGGACTTCTTCTTCGGGGCCGTCATGGCGGCGCTGCTGGCGCTCATGGGAATCCTGCAGTGGAACCAGCCATAGAGCTATTACCGTAAGATACCCGGCATCCGCCCCGCAATTATGGCCTTGTTCGTAGGGGCACGGCACGCCGTGCCCCTGCAAAACCATTTGACATCTCGAAGAGATTGCTGGAAGTCTCAATGAGGGAAATCTATGCAGTAGCAAGCGACTCTGTGGGGATGGACGCCGGCTTTTCCACGTCACGGGGCCCCTATGATGATTGCGCCCACGCCGGTATTACCCCTTTCACCGTGCAGCGCATCTTCCACAATAGGATAAAGCGCGATGCCCCGTTCGAGTTCGACGACCGGACTCAGTATCTGGTCCACGTAGGTGGCAAACTTGGCAATGTCGCTGATAGGATAAGAGGGCACATAGACAATATCGCCGCGCTGGAGGTATGGGTTCAAGGACAGGTCTGCCGCCTTGAGCGCGCGCGTCATATTGAGCCGGGTCATTTTGGGAGCGCTGAGTTCACCCCGAATCAGAATCACATTGCCCTTGTACGCATGAGGCCCAAATCCGCCTGCCAGGGCGATGGCCTCGATGGCGGTCATGTTGTTATCCTCTATGACGAACACGCCCGGACGGGTTACTTCACCAAGGACGAAGACCTTCTGGCTTCTCGATGAGGTCACTTCTATGCTCACTTGTGGATTGACAAAGTATTCGGCGTACTTTTCCTCTATCGCCAGCCTCAATTCCCTGAGCGACCTGTTCATTGCGTCCACTTCTCCGACCAGAGGCAAATAGATGACGCCTGACGGTCCCACGGTAAGGGTGCGGGTCAACTCATCATTGCGATAGACAAGCACCGTTATCTTGTCGCCCGTTCCGAGTCTAAAATCGGAGAGCGACGCCGGTTTGACGGTAAACTCCGTCGGGGCTACCTCGACATTTTGAGCAGGCTTACTTCCGCTCGCCGCACTCGCGCAACCAACTGCAAGAGCAAGAATTATCAGAATTGAAAGGCCCTTGAGACTCCTAATACCTATCAATTTGCCGTCCGCCTTCCCTTATCACCCCGCAGATTCCATGCACGATATCTTAATGAGATTTCCGAGGCTAAAGTATATCAGCTTGCAGAAAGGGAGTCAAATGCTTTTAGCCTTCAAGGGATTGCGACAGGCGTGGGATGGGGCAGGCGATCCCGGACAAACGTGATTCGAAAGATGGAGCCTTTGCCGGGTGTCGATTCGATGGCAATCGTTCCTCCGTGCTCCTGCACAATCCTGCGTGTGATAAGGAGGCCGATGCCAGTTCCGCCCGCGCCCTTTGTCGTAAAGAAATTGGTGAAGACACGCTGCTTGGTTTCATAGTCCATGCCACAGCCGGTGTCTTCGACCTCGAAGACCAGGCTCCCATTTTCATCGCGGCAGCGCACAAGCACATGGCAATCCGGTTTGTCACTCATCTTGCAGGCATCGATCGCGTTGGAGACCATGTTTGTCAAACACTCGTGTATGCCGGCGCAATCTAATGGCGCGGGCCGGACATCTTCGCCGGGCTCACCGATAAGCTCGATTCCATGCTGCCGGGCGGTTTCTTGAAACAGCGCGACTACTTCAAGCACAAGTCGCCCGGGGTCTGTGATTTCTACTTTCGCGACGCCGCCTTTCGAAAAGTTGATAAGATTCTTTGTGAGAGTGGAAATCTTTTCGATGTTGCGATTGAGCATTTTCCATCCTTCGTCGGTTCGCGCTTGCTCGCCCTTCTTCAGGCCGGAATTGAAGACATACATGGCGCCTTCGAGACCCGTCAGAATGTTCTTGATTCCGTGGGCGAGGCCTGCGACGGTTTGGCCCACCGCCGCGAATCGTTCCGCCTCGATTTTTTCGCGTTCGAGCCGCCGCGTTTCCGTGAGGTCGAGGGCCATTTCAATCACATGAGTGATATGACCGTTCCCGGTCAGAAGCGGGGAAGCGTTGACGTTATAGTAAGTTGTCTCACCACGTTTGTTTGTTCCGACATGACTGGAACTATGGCCCTGACCATCTGCGAACGTCTGCTCGGCCGGACAGTCCTCGCACTTTTCCCATCGGTGCTTGAGAACTTTATAGCAGTGTCTTCCGAGATAATCTCCAAAAACCTCGCGAACCCGTTCGTTTGCGCACACTATCCGCAGGTCGTTGTTGATCACCATCACGAAGCACGGAACACGATCGAAGAGCGTTTGGTATTCCTTCTGCAAGCGTTTGGTCTCCGTGACGTCTATGGAAAGTTCCGCCACGTGTGAAATGCCGCCATCGGGGCCGGTAATCGGAATGACATGGACCAGGTAATGTGTCTTTCGGCCCTTGTGGTCGATGCCAACTTCGTCGTTGACGCGCGGCTTGCCGTCCGCAAATGTCTGGGCCGCCATACAGTCGCGGCAACTCTCGCTCAGGCCTTTGTAAGCCTCATGGCATTTCCTGCCTTTTCCTCTGCCGAAGACCTCGCGGAATTTCTGGTTCTCCGCAACGATTGTGAAGTCGCGATTGATTATTGCTATGCAGCACGGCACATGCTCAAAGAGTTGGTGACTCAACCACTGTTCCCATTCCCTTTGGGCCACGATTCCCCTTCTTGACGCCGGCCGGTTTCCCATAGTCATGCCATTCATCCTATTGGAAAATCGGGGACACGATGCCTCATCGTGTCCCCGATTTTCCCACTCGATTCTCGACGTATTGCGTTTTCACAGAGATTCTTCGCTTCGCTCAGAATGACGTTCCTGTCCGGCCTTCTGTCAAGAGAACCTAATGTTCGCCTTCCCGATCGCAGCATCACTTCGGTATCTCGGCGCTAATGGGCTACCGAATTGACCTGTCCATTCAGAGACTGCGCTGTTTCGAGGCGCAGCCCTGCCGGGAAGACAGTCTCTTTTTCTTCATGGCATTTCGTGCAGCCGACGGGTCCGACTCCCATATTCCTGTGGCATCCCAAACACATGCGATGATAGGCGCTGATTAGTCTTGGTTTTGCCAGCCGCGTGAAATTGAGTGTTGATCCATGGCACGTGTTGCAGGCGGGCATCTCCTTCTTCGGTCCGTAGTGATGACACGTGTCGCAGCTTTCTATCATCTTTGTGTGTTGCTGATGGGGGAATTTCACCGGCAAATATTTCTTTGAGAGGCTTGCGATCACCGATGTCTCGGGCCCCTTTTCGAGGGAAATTGCAACCTGCAACGCGGCCAATTGTGGCGTCGCGGGCTGTCCCTTATGGCATTCTTTGCAAGTAACGGGAGCTTTTGCTTGCGCCTTTCCCGCTTGTTTGTTCTTTTGTTTGTGACAACCGACACACGTATGCTCGGAGTCAGGTTCGTGGTAGGTCCTGTCTGCGTTAAGGACGTCGGCGCGCGCCGGAACATCGCCGTTCTTGTGGCATTGCCGGCAGGCGTCGCCGGTCTTGGCAAAATGCGTGTCTATGCCGACAAGAGTGCGCACGTGGAAGTGATGGCAGGCCTTGCTGCACGTGCTGTCCTTGTCGTGTTTCTCGTGGTTGAAGGGAACCGGGGGAAGTATGGCGCCGGGGGAGCTAATCAGGAGGTCCTTGGGTTTCTTCTCGAACGTGCGCGCAACAAGCGTCGTTGTTTCGACCGGCTTCACGTTGGCTTCCGGCTTATGACATTCCCGGCAAGAATACGGCTCCATCTTCGTTTCTCCCCCAAGGAACAATTTCTCATGACATCCGATGCAACTTTTGTGGCCCGCTTTGCGGAGCGATTCCGAATTTCCCTCGTCCGTATCCTTATGGCATTTTCCGCAAGCGGTTTCCTGGCCTCGTATGTAAACGAGCTTACACTGATGTTCGTCGTACGCATGATGGCACTTGTCGCAGCCCTTCTCCATTTCGCTGATGTGATGGAAATGGTCAAAAACCGCCTTATACCATTGGACGGGCTGGTGTCTCAATCGGTCATTGTGACACTCTCCGCAACTGAGCGAGCGACTCCGGACTCCTTCAGGAGCAGCGCCGCCGTGACACTTCATGCACGCCGCGTGGTATGAGTCCGTGAGGGATTTCCGGTTGAGTCGCCCCTCAAACCGGGCAAACTCGTAGGTCACCCTTCCCTTTGCGTCCGCGTTGTGACAGACCAAACACCCTTCCTTTTTGAGGGCCTTCGTGTGTCGGCCGTGGTCGAAAAACACTGCAGCGCGGTCGAGTTCCTCGAATAGTTGCGGACGCGGCATCACGAGCAGCGTCTCGATCTTGTTTTTCTCGGCAGCCTGCACTGCCGCAGGCGCCTTAGACGACAAACCCGTTCCCTCGGCGGAACGGCTACACCCTGTATTGGTTGAGGCGAGAAATAAGAGCGCCGCTGCCGCAAACAATTCGTTAGTCCAATGTCGAAGCATCGTATTCATCCTTTACGCTTTCAAATGTTGAGGGATTTCCATTGCGTCCACAAGTATTTCGCAGATGAATTTGGTGTGCATACCCAGCTTGTAGTACTTGATAATGTCCTCGATGCCGCTGTGGCAATTGTGGCAAGGAGTGACAATCACTTTCGCTCCCGTCGCCGCCAATTGGTCCGCTTTTACCTTGATGCTCAGCATTCTGGACTTCTTCCACGGAGGCCCGCAGTTGATCACGCCTCCGCCCGCCATGCAGCAATAATTATGTTCGAATCTGGGGCTGACGTCGCGGAAATCCTCGCAGAGCGCGTTCATGATGTATCGGAGTTTCTGGCCGAGTCCCAAACCCCTCACAATATTGCATGGGTCCTGGACAGTAATGGGTTCTTTGAATTTATTGACAATCTTGATTCTGCCGCTCGTTATGAGGTCGTAATAGAAATCCACCGCGTGGACCATGGGAATGGGAGGATTCTTCCACGTGAGCCATTTAGGGCCGTCATAGACTGCGCCTCGAAAAGCGTGTCCGCACTCGCCCATCACGATCCTTTTCACTTTCAGCCGAAGCGCGGTCTCGTAATGTTGGCGTTCGACCCGGCCCATCGTTTCGAAGTCACCCGAATACATGGCCATATTGCTGTTATCCCATCCGTCGGTCGCGGGCATTGTCCAATCGAGACCGGCAATGGTCATGATCTGCGCCATATAGTTGATGAGCTGCGCGAGAATCTTGGGTTCGGGCGCGATTACCGAGTACATGATATCGGCGCCCTCTTTTTCGAGAGGGATGCGGGCCTTTGCTATCACGCCCTGCGCGTCTTCTTCCTGCCATTGAAGAGTGTCAATCCACTCGTCTCGCTGCACCCACATCTGATTCGATGTGGCGGCATGGCTGTTTGTCGTGTCTTGAAGGTACGCGGGCACGACGCCGAGAAGATTGCAGACTCTGCGAACGACAAGAATCAGATAGGCTATGTCAATTCCGAACGGGCAGTACATGCTGCACCGGCGACAAGCGCCGCATTCGGTGAACGCTATTCTCGCCGCATTCTTGATGAACTCGGCGTCAACTTTTCCCTTTCGTTTGACCATCTCCCAAAGGGTGTTCTTCACTTTGGCGACGGGCGAGAACTCCGGGTCCTTGTCGCGGGAAAGATACGTGTGACATGCGTTGGAGCACAGGCCGCAATGCACGCACGTGTCCAGATACACGCGCAGCCGACCCGCGGTCTCCTTTTCCATGACCCTTTTTATGGTGCTCTCGATTCTCTCGGGGGTCAATCTCTTGATAGTGTCATCCAATCCGCGATCAGGGGACATTTGCTCGGGACCAAGTTTTCTCGGCATCCGTTCCGACTTTCCGCTCAAAACCGTCTGTATGAAACCCATATTTCACAGCCTCCACCTAATACAAACCCGTTTCCTCGGGTTACCAATCCTTTGCATGTCTTACTGCTCCACACTCAGAGCCCATATACGCCCTCGTGAAAACGAAAAATAGCATGTGGCTGAGCCGCGTGAACGGAATGGCAACCAGCATAATGGCGCCGGCCCATATATGCAGCGTCACCACAGTTCTATAGGAAAGCCATTGATGATACGCCAGGAATCCGGTCAAAAAAGGGGTCGCGACAAGCGCGACAAGGACATAATCCGACCATGACGTCACGTATTTCACCTCAGGCGCTCTAACCCTCCGCGCGACAAAGAAGGCGCATGCAAGAATGACCACCACGGTCATAACGTCCGCCAGAACGGGCGGAAGGGTCCAGAAACTGAAGCCCCAAGCTCGCCGCAGGAGGACATTATGCGCCATCAAAAAGATGGGTGAGAGCAGTAGGCAGAGGTGGAATGCAAAAGTAACGATCGTGAAGACGGGACGCATTCTCATGTTTGTGCTCCCGAACGGGACGATCCAATGCGCTATGGAAAGCAGCCCATGCTTGAGGCTCATATAGGGATATACGACCTTGTCCTTCTTCGCCATCGAAAACATCCGGAAAAGGCGCCAGCCACACCCTCCAAAGAAGAGAATGAAGGCGACCCATACCAGCGGGCCGGTTGCAAACTCATACATTGTCATATCTCCTTGGATTCACAAATCAGAGAATCTCATATGCCGGAACAATACGGCGATAGTATTTGCCATCCTCGACGGCTTTGACGAGAAGACTGGAACCGTCCGGACTGAACAACGGATTCCACAACGCTTCAAAACCCCGACTCCAGACCTTGCCGTCAATGGCGATCGAATACCGGCCGTTCCTCTCGATTTTGGCGGCGACCCTGGAACTGTCCGGGCTGAATACCGGGTCCCAAACCATGTCAAACTCTTCAGTCCAGGGGACACCATCCACAGCAATCGTCCAGCGGTTTCTATCTTTCACAACCGCGGCTATGCGCTGGCTGTCAGGAGAGAAGACGGGTTCCAGAACCGCATCGTCGTATGTTTTCTCCCATGCGGAGTCATCCACTGCTATAGTCCACTTACCGAATGCGGGCGCGACCACAGCGGCGATTCTCTTTCCATTTGGGCTTATCTTTTGATGCCAGAGTTGCGCATACCGGCCGCTCCAGGCCGGGCTTCCGTCCCGGGCCAGTGTCCAGCTTCCTTCCGTCCTCACGGGCGCTATCACGGCGCCGTTGTCCGGCAGGAACGAAGGCTCCCACACACAGCCGAATTTCTCATTCCAAAGCAGATTATCCCTGGCGATTGTGTACTCGCAGATGTCCAGCCGGACCTCGACGGCGACGTGTCTGTCGTCCGGACTGATCGTGGGACAATACACATTTACAAAATTCCTGTCCCACGTCTTATCGTTTACGGCAACGGTCCACGTGCCTTCCATAAAGCCGAATATATCGGCCTCCTTGAGCGGGACCGATTGGACGATCGCGGCAACCTTGTCCCCGGCGGCGCTGACGGCCAAGTCTCGGATGGAGATGAATTCATGGGACCACAAATCGCCGTCCACAACAATCCTGTACTTCATGTCACGTTTGGCTTGAGCCGCAATGACTTTTCCGTCCTTGCTGAACATGGTGTTCCATGCGTACTCGAACTTTTCCTCCCACGGCCGGCCTTCCACGGCAACCGTCCACTCGTCATCATCGCGCACGAGGACGGTGAGTCGGCCGTCGGGGCTGAATCTTGGATACCAGAGCACTTCGAACGTCTGGTCCCATACGGTCCCATTGACGCACATTGTGAATCGGCCGTCGTCGATCTTCACCGGCGCCGCGAATCGCTCGCCGTCCGGACTCACCACGGGCTCATGAACGACAGGAAACCGCTCTTTGATTTCTCCGACGTCCGCCAATAATTTCTCGCTTGTTCCCCAGTCGATCTCCGGCGGTCCGTCTTCGACTGCAACCTTTGAATCAGCGACCTTGATATCTTGCATTGGATCATCCATCCTCATAAAAAAGTGAAAAGTAAAAAGTTGAAAGTTAAAAACCGAACTGACACTTTTCTTTCACAACTGACCACGCTCCGTCGTGATGATGTGCTCCTGAGAAACCGGCCGCTTATTGGGGGACACCTTGCGGCAAGGTGTTCCCGAATAATGGGGCGTTTGCTCCGACCGAGGCCGGCGACGGTTCCGCGGCGCCCGTCTGCGCCGCCTCTACATGAGACTCCACGGCATGTGACTGTCCTTGACCTTTCCGCATCACTTTATACGCGTCGACGAGCGACTTGACGACAACATAACAAAGACCGGTAAGAATGATAAACACTACGGTATAGAAAAGCCCGAAGAAGATCATGTGGCCTGCATCCCAGCGGAATTCGAATGCTGTCGGAAACACGATTTTTCCTCCTTATCTACGCCTGATTCCGGGTGTTCAATTCATGTTCAAGAGGGAAAAGACGCAAATAGCGATACGCCAGCGAGAACACGATCACGCCATAGGCGATCACTGAACCGGTGATTGCCCATTCCTGCCACGTCGGCGTATAGACCATGAATCTCTCGAACGGCAGCACGGGTACGGACAGTGTCTGCACGGTCATGACGAACCTGTCTATCACTACGCCGACACATACGAACAGGCAACCGACGACCAGCAAGAAATCGTTCTCGCGCGCTTTCGGGATCAGCAAAAGAACCGCAGGCAGCAGCCCGAACGCGAAGAGTTCGAGGAACAACAGTTCCATGCCGTAGGCGCCCTGGTAGAAGTCCGCGAACTTGAATCCCGCTTTCGGCGCTGTGACGTTTGCCCAATAGACGGTATCGGCCGCTTTGCATAACAGGTAGGCCGCCAACAGTATGCTCGATAGCTTCGCGAGACTCGAAAGCGTGGACCTGCGGACCAGTCTCCGTTTGGTGATCTTCTGCATGGTCCATACGACCAGCACGATAAGTGAGGGGCCGGCCGTTATCGCGGACAAGATGAACAGGAAAAATGTCCACGGCCATATGGCGATGCCCGTCCTGTACGAAAACGGACGCGCGTGCAATGCGCCGAACATTCCGCCGA
>JACRIR010000115.1 GCA_016215705.1 Candidatus Poribacteria bacterium
CGACTCGCCACCGTCGAGGGAAGCGATAGTCAGGCCGATTGGAATGTGCTCGTCAAAGAGGCGTATGTCTTCGACTTCACCCGCAATATCGAGTCTCGCTACTTGCGCATCGAGTTTCCGCTTTCGAATTTCCGATACCTTCGCGTGAAAGTGGTTGACGACGGCGGCGGCCCACTCGAGATCACCGGCGCAAAGCTCTTCGCCGTCACAAAGGAAGAAGCCCAGACCGAGCAGTGGCCTCTTGCCACAGTCAACCGCACCGAAAATCAGGAGAAGAAAACCACCGAGATCATCCTCGACCCCTCATATCGCGCCATTCCCATCCGCGAGATTGAGATCGCCGTCGAGAGTCCCAATTATCACCGTAACGTTGAGGCGTTCTCAAGCGCTGACAAGGAGAATTGGGTGTTCGCGGGCTCCGGTATCATTTATAATTACGATTTGCCGACATTCAAGAAGACCAACAATCACTTCTTCATAAATGAGAAAACAAGCGGACGCTACCTCAAGCTTATCGTTCACAATTATGACGATCAACCTCTTCAAATCGACAACTGTGTAGGCAGGAGCCTCGTGCGTCGCGTGATATTGCCGGCCCCCGCCGGCAACCGTTATTTGCTGTATTTCGGTAGCACGAGCGCATCGGCGCCTGTATACGATATCGCTCATCGCATCCCCTACATCGAGACCGAGCGTCTCCCCCGCCTCACTCTCTCGGCTCGCCGGCCCAACCCCAAGTACATTGAACCCACCGGCCCGTGGACCGAAGAACACGCATGGCTCCTCTGGGCAATCATCGGCGCCGTCATCCTCTTCCTTGCCGCCCTCATCTTCAACCTCATGCGCAAGACCCCGCCCCAGCAACCACAAGGATAAAGCAGCCACCCCGCAGCAAACGCAACCAGGAAGGACACATGGATGAAACAGGCTGTTAGGTGAATCGCGGCGAGAGTTCACAGTTGCTAATAATCATACCCCAAGGTCAGGACAACGTCTCTTTCGGTTGTTTTCCCCGCCTGCACCACCAACGCACCAGGTGGATCCGGCATGCAGGAAACTCCTTGACTTCTTACGCCTCCCGGAATGTCGTACAGCAGAGAAGTCTCAAAGGTGTATTCGCCTGGACACACATCGTGGAAGGAAAAAGACGAGCCCACGCTGGTTGATATGATATGAGCGACCGTGGTAGTTGTATTTGCACCGACCGCTTTATTGCGGCGCAGTTGGATTGATACCCCAGTGGTTCCCGGTGGAATCGGAGCTTCACTCGTCACTTTTCCCCTTACGGAACCGCTTCCGGCACAAAGATCAATATCAAACCTGGTAGTCTTTCCTTCGACGACTTCCACGAAGTCGGATACCGTATTTGCTTCACCGGTGACATCCGCGCGTCGGCCGGGAATGTAGGCAAAACAGAGGTGAGGGCCCGGCATCAGTCCGTCCTTATGATAGTAGCCGTTTTCGTCCGCCTGAATGGAAATTCGGGGGCCGAGGATTTTCTTCCCTCCTGTTGGATCGGGATAGGAAAACGGCGTAATGCTAACCATTTGCCCTGCCAGCGGTATGCCGTCGTCGGTGATGTTCCCATCAATCGAGCCGCCATTGGCCAGAACCAGATCGATATCTGAATATTCTTCGCCTCCCTCCACTTCAATCTTCGGTGAAACCGTCGTGGCGTAATCCGGGTGGGTCGCTAGCACATAGTTTGATCCCGGTGGCACACCCTCAAGACGGTAGAAACCGGTTTTGTCAGTTGACGTCCCTGTCAGGATCTGGAGATTCTTTTTCGCCCCTCCCGCGTCTATATAAACCTTAGCTCCAACGAGCGGTTCCAGCTTACCTTTTCCTCTCACCTTCCCGGTTATTATCGCTCCCCTCGACAGCCTTATTGACCCCACCGATGTTTCTTCGCCCGATTTGACCTCCAGATATTTTTGAAAGTGTGGCGCCAGGGTTGGCGCCGAGATGCGCAAGTCATAAAAGGAGCTTTCGGAAATGTCCGAAATAAGGAATTCGCCGGTGGTAGACTGAAAATGCTGGGAAATGAAAGAAGTTTCAAGCAAAAAGAGTTCAACCTGGAATTCGGTTACGGGTTTTGAAGAATCTCCGCCCACCGCTTCTACCACTCGGCCTGATATGCTGCCCAAAAGATCCTTTTGCAAGCGGATCAGCACGCTCTTGTCATCCGGAAAAATAGTTGTCTCACTTTCCCTGTAGCCTTCTTTCGTGGCCTTGAGCTTGATGGGTACCTTGCCGCCGTCGCTCCCTTTTGTGACAAAACCTTCCAAAAGGAAACTCCCGTCGGCAGACGAATTGCACGTACGAGAAAATCCCGCCCGTAATGCGCTGACGTAACTTTGATAACCTTTAACCTTGACCCCTTCCAACGGCTGATCATTCTCATCCAGCACGACCCCTGAACAATATCCTTTGCCGGCATATTCAAGCAAGAAGTGCTGCGCCGGTTGCGTCCCTTGCGGAGCGATTACAATGTTCCGCCATTGATTGATGTATCCCTTTGCCGATACATAAAACCAATAGTCGCCGGGTGAAACGTGTTTGAAAGCATAGGCGCCGTCAGCGTTTGTTTCCGTTTCGTCTATTCTGCTCATTGGACCGCTCCACACCCCCTGCAACAATTCAACAGTGGCGCCTGGAATTGCTCTGCGGGATTCATTCATAACACGACCGCTCAAAGGAGGGCCACCGGTCAATATCAGGTCTATCCTCTTTGGAGGATGGCTGATAAAGAAGAGCCCCGAAGAAGCGGGAGCATAGCCTTTCGCAGAGGCAACAACTTGATACGGACTGTTGCTCGGAAAATGAAGCCCGGTCAGCGAATATGTGCCGTCTGCCAGGGTTGCAGTTATGATCTCCCCGCCCGGATGATAGTCGCTACCCTGAAATACCTTCACCTCGGCGCCGCGTATGGGGCTTCCCGCCTTGTCTCTGACAATGCCGAAGACATCCACTCCATAGCGAGCCGGCTCTTTGCGCGGATTGGTTTCGCCATGAGCCGGGTTCTCCGGAGGCTTATATCCTTGGGATGGCTCCCGGGCAGCCTCACGGTCAACTGTCTTCTCAACTTGGCTGGGATTGGACGCGAGATTCGAATCGGACCTGCGCAGCTCTGCCAATTGCCACCAAAGAAGGAAGGCTAATAGCAGGATCAAGCCGCAGAAAACAATAATCTTCTTCATTGGCTTACCTCAAAATATGCGACTTTACTTTTTCTCTTCTTCTCACTGAAAATCTGCGCAAATCTGCGGATTCATCTTCTTTTTGGTTGTGGCCACGCTGTACTTTATTCCTTTTCCTCGCACAAAGTCCCATTGACGAACTTATGAAGTATGCTGGAAACAAACGTCTGATATGGCAACCCTTCCCTGACTGCCCTTCTTTGCAGTTCAAGAAGGTCCCTTTCGGAAATCCGTATATTGAGCCTCTTGTCCTTCCTTAACGTGTTCCGCGCATACCGCATCAAGTCTCTCTTTCTTCGCGAAGAATCCTTCGCAGGAATCCATTCATCTTTCTCAAAACTCTCAGCGATTCCCTTCTCTTCTTTTGTCAATCTAGTCTTCATGTTTTCCCCCAAAATATCTTTCCGTCGCCCTCCTGCTCGGAATAATCGTTTTAAGAAACACTTCGTCCCTATTCTCGACATAGGGGACAAGATACGCATAATTGCTGATGCCGACGACCATTATGCGCTGATCGCCGTATTTCTGCTGGTTCGGATGTTCATAATCATCCAGTATGTCGCCTTGTTCAATATGAAAAACCACATCCTCAAAGCAGACGCCTCTTGATTCCTTCAGCGCCAGGCTTTTCTCCGTATTCCAGTTTATTGTCTTCATCTACACCATATTATCACATTGTGTGCATTTTGGCAACCATGAAAAACAACGAGAACCTCTTCCACTTGATCCAGCCAGACTATCAAAGCCTCGCCGACATTTCTTTCGGCGACACGGTTCATGGCGTTGTTCGAAGTTGGCTTTCTATTTTGGCGACGAATGAACGCCGATAAAGAAACTGGAACACGAATGTCACGAATTATTCGAATTCAAGCAAGGGTTCAAAGACAATTCTTGCCGCAGAGGACGTCACCGAGAGATTTCGGGTTCCTGTTGCGCGGATCTCGCAGGGTTCCAGTGAAGAAGAGACCGGGACAAGAGTGCGCAAGGCGCGACGAATCAGACGGATAGAGAGCCGATTCCTTCTCGTTTTCTCTGCTTCCGTTTTCCTCGTTCGGGCGCAATGAATTGCGCCCCTACGTTGCCATCCGAGTAAATTCGCACCTACAGTGCACTTTTTTCGGGCGACTCGCGAGTCGCACCTACAATGGTATGCGGATGAATTCGCGCATACGGCGTTGTGCGAATAAATTCGCACTTACAGTGGCAACCATTTTCGAGGGAGCCTGGGGCTCCACGCCCGGGCGTGGAGTTGATTGTTTGGCCATGCGCTCCTTCCCGCGCGCATGTTTTGAACTGTGAAGACAAGCGGCTGCCTCCGGTCCCCCACCACGCCTGCAAGAAGGAAGGCGAAAGGCGAAAGTTCAAAGGC
>JACRIR010000110.1 GCA_016215705.1 Candidatus Poribacteria bacterium
TATGAATGATCAAGCAAAATGTACCCACCGCGATAAAGTAAAATGGACCCACCCCCTCCGGGTTTATAAGGGGGTTGATTGTGCTGAGTACGCCTCTTTCATTCGTTTCTGACTGCTCTTAAAGCGATACGATTCTCCGTTCATCAGGAACACCTGGCATCGATGGGTCAGCCGATCGAGCAGGGCGGCCGTCAGCTTCTCGTCCGAAAAGAGCTTGATCCATTCTGAGAACTCTAAATTGGTCGTGATGATCACAGAGGCTCGTTCGTAACGCTGGGCCAGGATCCCGAAGAGCAGTTGCGCCCCTTCCTGGGTCAGAGGGACATATCCCAACTCGTCGACAATCAGAAGAGGCGATTTGTCGATCTGCTTCTCCAGGCGCAAGAGCTTTTTCTCCGATCGGGCTTCGAGGAGCTGATGGGTCAGGGAGGCGGCAGTAAAATAGCTGACGCGATGTCCCTTTCGGCAAGCTTCCACCCCCAGAGCGATCGCCAGATGCGATTTCCCCGTTCCGTGGTTGCCCATAAAGACAACGTTCTCCTGTTTTTGAAGGTAGTCGCATTGGGTCAGCTGCAAGATCTTCTGTTTCTTCAGCCCCGGCAGTTGGGTGAAGTCGTACTCGGCGATCTCCTTGATCCGGGGGAATCCGGCATTAGCGATTCGCTTTTTCACGGCGTTGCCCTCCCGCGTCTGGACCTCGGATTCCAGCAGCGCCAAGAGAAACGTCTCGTACGATTTATTCTCTTTTCCGGCTCCTTCGGCCACTTTCGGATAGTCCCGGGCCACGGTCGGCATCCGCAGCCGTTTCAGATAGCTGTCTAAGAGCGCGTCTCTTCTCATGCGGAGACCTCCACCAGCTCGTTGAATCGTTGGAGATTGATCGCTTCGACCCTCAGTGCGGTCAAGGCATCGTCCAGATTCGACAAGCCGTCAGTCGTAGGAGGCGGTTCGATCCGTTTTAAAAGTAGCATTTCCACTTCATCCGCTCCCAGGCATCCCAGTTCTTCAGCCTGCTTGAGGGCACTTCCAATCTGATCGGTCGTAAACCGATCGTGGAGACGGAGGATCCGGATATAATCCCGGGCCCCTCGGACACGACTCTCCTGCAGACGGCGGCGGGCGATCTCGAAGATCGCGGGTAATGGCCATCCCTTAAACGCCTTGCCGTGGTCCAGCAGGGCGGGTCGTCTTTCCAGCAGCGGAATGTAATGGTAGGGATCGAGGATGTCCTGGTTCTGCCCGTAGCATCGCTCGTGGCGAGCGATCACCTCTCCCCGGCAGAGCACTTCGATCTTCTCCGGATAGGCCAGCACGGTCACACGCCGATGGGCGTAGGCCACCGGGACCGAGTAGCGGTTGGTCCCCACCCGGACTTCGGAGTAGCTTCCCACGGAGAACTCTTCCCTTCGGCAACAGGGGTAGTCGAAGGGAGGAAGCGGCGAAAGTAGGGAGCGCTCCCTCTCGAACCGATCCGAAACCCGTTCACCTTGGTACAGCCGAGCCTGATCGCTGATGCACCACTGCTCTAAAATCCGGTTCAGTTCAGAGAGGGATCCCACTTCGGGGATCGGGACCAGGGCGTTTCTACGGACACAGCCGACCAGCCCTTCCACGTGGCCTTTCTCGTTCCCCCGGGCCGGGTTGCAGAAGTTCGCCTCGAACAGATAGTGCGATCGGAACGCGATGAAGTCGGGATGTTCCTCCCGAAGATGCCCCCGAAAGACCTTCTTCACCAGCGTCTTGGGATTATCGAAGGTGATTCTTTTGGGAACCCCGCCGGCGGCCCGAAGCGCGTGAGCCAGCCCATCGAAGAAGGCCTCCTGCCTCTCGGTCCGGTAAGCCCGGACAAACCGGCGGCCGGAATAGCAGAGCTGAAAGCACAACAGATGAACCGTCGTCCGTTGACCTCCAAGACAAACCTGGGCCTCCCCAAAATCGACCTGTGCCTCTTCCCCGATACCATGCTCGATCGGAACGAACACGGCGTCGAACTTCGGCCGCTTGCCCCGTACATAGCGCCGAACGTTTGACTCACATCCCGTGAAACTGTGCTCCTCCGCCAATCGGACATAAATACGATGCGCCGTATGTCGCTGCTTCACAGGTACACCCTCATCCTCCAAAAGCCATTGCTCGATGATCGGTACATACGGCCCGATCACGGGTAGGGTAAAAGGCTGCTTCCTCCGGTAAACAGGAATCCCGCTCTCCTTTAAGGCCTGCCGCACCACCCGGCGGCTATGGCCATATTCCCGCGCAATCCACCGGATCGTCTTCTTCTCGATAAAATAAGCCCTCCGTATCCGCTCCCGCTCTTCCACTTTGACCATCTCCTTCCTCCTGTATGTCGGCCTGACCGATCATACAGGATCATGGGAGGGGGTGGGTCCATTTTGCTTTATCGAAGACCCTCTAAGTGGGCCCACTTTACTTTATCATTCACA
>JACRIR010000111.1 GCA_016215705.1 Candidatus Poribacteria bacterium
CTTAGTGTTTGCGCGCCACAATAAACATCTGTTTGCCGAAGATTCGATGAAGTATCGGGAGTTTGAGATAAGTCCACACGAAGACTTTACTTTTCGGATAGCGACTCCGGAAAGTGTACGGCAGAAAACGGCCTTTCAGAATTTCGATCGCGAAGCCGCACGTGACAACGGCCTCGCGCATGCTTTCTTCGCTGAGCGCGAGCTGGTGGTCGAAATAATCCCAGTATTCCATATATAGGTACTTGACATTGGGCTGCACGATGATGAGTTTGCCGCAGGGCACGAGCACCCGCCTGATTTCATTCAGTGTGTCGATAATAGCCTGACGGCTGGGCAAGTGCTCAAAGAAGTTGGATGCGAAAACGACGTCTATGGATGAATCCGGCAGCGCCAGGGAGCTTTCGGTCTCGGGCCGAATGACGACGACGCCCTCCGCCGCGAATTTCCCGGTGTCCGGGTTGATATCGACCGCATACTTCTTGCCGCAACGGACATTATTTATGAACTCGCAAGTGCCGGCTCCGAGGTCCAGGACGGAATCGGTCGGTCCAATAAATCTTTGGAGAAAGTCCTCGCAGATGACTCTCCACACTTTGTTCTTCTGCTTCAGAGCTCGCTCGCTGAACCGTTCCCGGTATATCGCCACGAGGTTGCTCAAGGGCGACGGGTTTTCCTCCGTCATGTCATGCCTCTCCAATCGTATCGGCCAGCTTGTTGGCGAGCCCGATCATACCGCTGATTGTCCGGTCTGACGGATAGAGTTGCGTGGAATCTATAAGATAGAAACCCTTGACAGGCGCCACTTGATCGGGCACTATCTGCGAGAAATTCGTTGTGCAAATGGCTTGCGCATATGGATCGCGGAAAACTCGCCAGTCCTGTATCCATCCCGGATTGAAGTCCGGCGCAACTTGTCTGAGAGCTTTCGAATACTCCTGCATCAGGTCCGCATCCTTATACGAGTACCTTGCGCTCGAAGTGACAAGATAGAACGGAATGTATGCGATCTTGCTGCCTCCAAGGTCAGGACGCGGATTCAGATTCGTGTATTCAATGATTCCGTTAAACGGGATGCGAGGGTCATTGATGTTCACCCAGAAACTGTCGGTCAGCGGTTTGGCAAGCTTCAGTATCATACAGACCACGCCGATGAACTTGACCCGCGCCAAAGTGGCTCGATATTGAGCGCATTCCTTGGGAAGCAGCCGACATGCCAGTGGCAACGCCACCGTGGAAATCACGCCGTCAAAATCGATCATCTCTCCTCCGCACCTGATCCCCGCGACGGCGTCATCCTTCACAACCACCGACGTGACCTGCGAGGAGGTCCTTATTTTCCCGCCCATTTGACGGATTCTTTCTGCGAGGGTGTCCACAAGCATCTTTGTGCCGCCCACGAGATAACCAAGCTCTTCGCGCTGCAGGGATTTCTTCCTGGACTTCGCCACCCGGTGGATGCGATGCCACATCCATGAGGCGGCGACTTCACTCGCGTATTCACCGAACTTGATTTGGAGGAGCGGCCTCCAGATTACGTCATACGCCTGCTTCCCGATGTGCCGCGTAAGCCATGTTTCAGCGGACTCGTTTTCAAGCGCCTGCCAATATGACAGCGACCTCGCATAGATGATGTTGAACCCGAAGCGGATTCTGCCAAGCAGGCTCACCGGTTTGAAAAAGAGGAGGTCCATCGGCGTGCCAAAGGGATAAAGCTTGCCGTTGTACAGGAAGCTCATCTTCGTTGCCCGCCAGAACAGTTTTTGGGCGAGCCCGACTTCACTGCAGAGGTCAACGAGTTCGTCGTCACCCAAACAGATGAAATGATAATACTTCTCGATGGAAGCGCCTCCAAAGTCGAACGAGGAAGCCAACCCGCCGAGTTCTTCGTCGCGCTCGAAGACGGTCACCTTGTGTCCGCGTTTCAAGAGAAAATAGGCGGCGCTCAATCCGGAAACGCCGCCTCCCACTATCGCTGTGTTCAAGCGTTCATCCTTCTCTTATCGCCACTGAGAGCCGTAGCGTGTGTTCTTCACTATATTGTCCCTGAGTCTCCTGCCGCGAACAAGATAGTACCATCCGTAGTACCATAATCTGGCGCCCCAACAGCAAAACGTGAAGATCGGCGTATCGAAGAACAACCATTTGAAGAAAGATTTTCTGAGAACGAGCTCAAGCCAGGAAACAAGGTTGTGGCGCGCCGGTTTGAAACGCAAGTTGAGGCTCAAGTCATCGTCGCCTACGACTTCAATCTGCTCGAGGCGGCCGAGCCCGAGACCGAGGTCATGGCAATTTTGAATGTGTCGAATCTGTGACGGCTCGAAACCGAGTATTTTCGCCACAACGGTGTCCAGCGCCACAAAGTCGCCGGACGCGAGCACCCTGTCCACCACTCTCGGCTCCCCGGACTTCGGGCTGTTGCCCTCGAGACCGACGGTGGCGTCCATGACTGCGAAACGCGGAGTCGCGGCCTTGTTGATGTCAGCCAGGGCAGCATCGAGCACAAGGTGATAATTATGCCTGAGCTTGGGGAGACAGCCCCATTGATTCTTGATCGCTCCCGTGATAACCGTCTTGTTGTGCGTCTTGATAGTCGGGATGGTTATGAGTTCAGTTCTCAAGAGAATCTCGGGCACGCGTATTTCGCGAAAGGCCATGCCGTTCGGCATCGGAACGGTGCGAAACTCGCTTCTGCTCATATTCACCCATTGCGCGCCGTAGCGCTCGCACACCTTGTCGATCCCAGTCTGCCTCAAGGCTTTTTCCACGTTGACCACGACCTGGTCCGACTCGACGACATATATCTTTTTCACGTGGTCCTTGATGGCCCGGATCACGCCTTCAACGACCCAGGGACCGGTGACGGCGCCCGGCAGAAACAAATCCCACCCGAGATTCACCTTCAGCGACACTTCAGCCCCTTTGGAAATGAATTCGCGCCAACGCGCAAGTTCCATTGCCTTTCCGACGGCCTCCTGCACGCTGTCCTTCACACGCACAATGCTCACTGTCGCCTTGCTTGTCTTCAAATCAAGGATTCTCCCGATGGGTCTTCAACGCCCCAAACATCTGCCTCGGATGATTCGTAATGACTACGGCGACACCCGCGTCGAAAAGCCGTCTCGCGAGGGCGTTGTCGTCCACGGTCCACGTGTTTACAAACCAGTTCTTCTTGCGCGCTTTTTCGATCAATCCGGCAGTGACCAGCGGATACCGCGGGTGCACGCCGTCTATCCCAAAGAAATGTGTCGCCCATGCCTTTCTGAGATGGATCGGCTGATCATCGGAGAAGAGCAGACCGATCTTGAGGTCAGGGTCAAGCTTTGTGACGCGGTGGATCGAAAAGGGGTTAAAGGAAGAAAGGATTACCGACGATTGGAGGCTCATCTTTCCAACAAGGGCGACCACCTTGCGCTCGAGTCCGTCATCACGAATCGATCTGCTTTTCAGCTCGATGTTGACTATCATCTTTCCGCTGAGCGTTTCCAGAACTTCTTCGAGCAAAGGGATCTTCTCTGCACGGAATCTCTCTCCACAGCGAATTCCCGCATCGAGCCGTTTCAGGTCGTCATATGACAAATCGGCGACATGACCCGATCCGCCGGGCAGCTTGTCGACCCTGTCATCATGAAACACGACAAGCTCGCCGGACTTGCATAGTCGGGCATCGAGCTCGACGCCGTCAAGTCCCAACTCGACGGCTTTCTGAAAGCTGGAAACGGTGTTTTCGGGCGTCTCATCCGGAACCCCCCTATGGCCGAAAATCAGGGGCTCTTGCCCGATTCTTTGCAACAGGTTCACGCGCCTCTACCCCCCCGAGCGGCACAGTCACAACCGATGAGATCGCCATCGCGAGGAGCGATGGATATCAATGACCGCATTCTGAAACGGCGGTCGAGAATCATTGCAGAAATTCACGATTTCGAACGTGAGCAGCGCAACGCATTCGATTTTCGGCAAGAGTGTTTTATAATAGCATTCAGGCTTCTTATGCGTCAAGACAGTCAATAGATGCTTCCCTGGATTCTGAGCGAAGCTCAGAATAAGGGTGAAGGGCCTAAAAAGACCGAGAGTGTAGCCGCTTCATTTGCCGAAGGGCCTGCCGGTGTTGCGCACCCAGACGAAAAAGCCCCGCGCTTGCGGGGCTTCCGAAAACATATTTTCACTAAACCTCACGACACAAGTTCGATGATCGCCGTGGGCGCTCCGTCGCCGAGCCGTCGTTCGAGGTGTATTATGCGGGTGTATCCCCCATTGCGTTCGCTGAACTTCGGACCTACTTCGGAGAACAGCTTCTTGACCGCATCCTTATCTTTCAGGAGAGCGGCAGCCTGACGTCTGGCGCTGATGTCACTTTTCCGCCCGAGCGTGATGATTTTCTCCACGAAGGGCCTCAGCGCTTTGGTCTTGGCGACCGTCGTCGTGATGCGTCCGCTCTTTATGAGCGCAACCGCCATATTCGATAGCAGAGCCTCTCGGTGAGAACTGGTGCGGCCCAGCTTTCCTCTACTCTTTCTGTGCCTCATGTGATCGAACCTTCCTCTATATGCCTTACAGTCTCAACAACACCGGGCTTCGCGAGAATACCTCTCTTCGAATCCGTCCGGCGATTCTGCAGCCACCTACGGGACAGATTCTACTCTTCCTCTTCTTTTGGAGCCGCTGTCTTGGGTTGATACCCGTCCAAGTTCATGCCGAACCGAAGGTTCATGCCATTGAGAACCACTTTTATTTCTTCGAGCGATTTCCTGCCGAAATTGCGATACTTGAGCATCTCAGCTTCTGATTTCTGGACGAGTTCGGATAGTGTCTTGATGTTAGCGGACCGCAGGCAATTGGCCGCCCTCACGGAAAGCTCGAGCTCGTTAACGGTTTTATCGAGATATTTGCGGATTTCTTCGAGTTCCTCGGCCCGGGAGGCCGCTCCCCTTTCCTCGCCCGCCTCATGTTTAACGAATATGCTGAAGTGTGTTATCAACAACTTTGCGGAAGCCGCCAGCGCGTCTTCGGGCATGATGCCCCCGTTTGTCCATATTTCCAGTATAAGCCTGTCATAATCGGTTGTCTGTCCGACGCGCGCATTCTCTACGGCGATATTCACCTTTTCCACGGGCGAAAAAATCGAATCAACAGATATGGTACCCACCGGCTGGCTGTCATTCTTGTTCTGCTCGGCCGGCACATAGCCCCGGCCCCGGCCTATAGACAAATCCATGACGAGCTTGGCGCCCTCATTGAGTGTAAGGATATGCTGATCGGGATTGAGTATCTCGATGTCCTCGTCCACGGCAAGGCCCGCGGCGGAAATCGTTTTCTTTCCTGAAGCCGTGATTTGAATACCCTTTGTTTCTGCCGCGCCATGCATTTTGAGCCTTACGGACTTCAAGTTGAGCACGATGTCGGTAACGTCTTCAACCACGCCCGGGATGGAAGCAAATTCGTGCTGCACTCCTTCGATGCGAACCGAGGTGATAGCGGCTCCATCGAGGGATGACACGAGCACGCGTCTGAGCGAGTTGCCAACGGTGACGCCGAAACCACGCTCAAGAGGCTCTACTACGAACCTCCCATAAGTTTCGGTTGAAACGTCCTCGTCTTTTTCCCATTTGGGCATTTCGAGAGTTCTATTCATACGCGTTTGTGCCCCCAAATAGTTTAAACTTGTTCGCGGCGCCCATTCATTTGTAACGGTTCGTGTCAGCGAGAATAAAGTTCAATGACCATTTTCTCTTGCACCGGCAACGCGGCCTCTTCTCTCGTCGGCGGACGCAGCAATTTTCCGCTCATTTTTTCCGGGTCGATTGCAACCCATGGCGGCAATCCTCGTTGCGTAGCGGCCTCAAGATTTGCATGAATAGCGCGCATTTGTCGGCTTTTCTCCCTGACGGAAATCACGTCCTCGGGTTTGACCTGGCAGGACGGCAGATTGACCTTCTTGTCATTCACGCTGAAGTGCGCGTGCGAAACAAACTGACGAGCCTGAGCGCGTGACGATGCGAATCCCATGCGGTAGACAACATTGTCCAACCGCCCCTCCAGCAATTGAATGAGTTTCTCCCCGGTCACCATGGGGCTTTTCGAGGCAAGCAGGAAGTAGTTCCGGAATTGGCGCTCGAGCAGGCCGTAAACACGTTTCATCTTCTGCTTCTCTCGGAGCTGAACGCCGTAGTCGGAGTGCTTCACCCTCTGCTTGCCGTGCATTCCAGGCGGGTAATTCTTTTTCTTGACACCGCACTTGGCGCTAAGGCATCTCTCACCTTTCAGGAAAAGCTCAACGCCTTCGCGTCTGCACAGTTTACAAACCGGTCCGATATAACGAGCCATCTGTTTCTCCTGACTAACCCACTACACGCGGCGCCTTTTGGGCGGCCGGCATCCGTTGTGTGGAATGGGAGTCACGTCCTTTATCATATTTATCTGAAGCCCGGCAGCCTGAAGCGAACGGATGGCCGACTCGCGACCGGCGCCAGGGCCCTTCACATAAACCTTTACCTCTTTCAGGCCGGCGTCCAGCGCTTTCTGCGCGGCTGAATTGCCGGCGAGTTGGGCGGCGAATGGAGTGCTCTTGCGCGAGCCTTTGAATCCCACCGTGCCGGCGCTCGCCCATGAAACGACGTTCCCAGTCGGGTCTGTAATCGTAACGATGGTGTTATTGAAGGTCGCCTGAATGTGGGCGACTCCGCTGGATACGCCGGGTCCAAGCTTCTTTTTCTTCGGCTTAGTAACTTCCTTCGACGTAGTCTTGGGCTTGGCCACTGATTAAGTCCTCCGATAGTTTTTATTTCGCTTTGCCCGGACGCTGCTGCCTGCGGGGCCCTTTTCGCGTGCGCGCGTTTGTGTGGGTTCTTTGCCCGCGCACGGGCAGCCCTTTCCGATGTCGCAACCCTCTGTACGTCCCGATATCCATCAGGCGCTTTATGTTCGTGGCGACCTCTCGGCGCAGGTCACCCTCTATCTGGTAATCACGCGAGATGGTCGTGGTTATCCTGCGCAACTCATCATCGCTCAGGTCCTTGACCCTCTTGCCGGGGTCAATGCCGGCGGCATGGAGAATCTTGTTTGCCCTGGTTCGGCCGACGCCGAATATGTAGGTCAAACCGATCTCAACCCTTTTTTCCCTGGGCAGGTCAACGCCCAATATTCTGGCCAATTGTTATGAACACCTCCCCGCCTCGGCGGTCGGCAGAGCCCGTGAGAGCTAGCCTTGCCGTTGTTTGTGTTTAGGGTTAGAACAAATGATTCTCACGACGCCCTTGCGCCTGACAATCTTGCACTTCTCGCAAATCTTCTTTACCGAAGTTCGTACTTTCATCGTCTGCGTTCGCTTTCCTGGCGGCTCACTTGTATCGATACACTATGCGTCCTCGAGTCAGATCATAGGGCGAAAGTTCGACTTTGACCGTGTCACCGGGCAGAATTCTGATGAAGTGCATCCGCATCTTGCCGGATATGTGCGCAAGAATACGATGGCCGTTCTTGAGTTCCACGCGGAACATCGCATTCGGCAGAGGCTCGATGACCGTGCCTTCAACCTCGATCGCTTCTTCTTTCGCCATAACGAAATCCGTCCTTCATGCTACAACTCTGAAAGACGCCCTTTGCCGCTCACCTGGCGCGTCTTTAAACCGGAATCCTGCGCTCGCCCACTTCGAGCAGCGAGAGTATTTCGGCTTCACCCTCCGTCACCGTCACGGAATGTTCAAAATGGGCCGAGGGCCTGCCGTCTTTTGTAACAACGGTCCATCCATCCGCGAGCACCCTCACCTCATATGAGCCGGCGTTGACCATAGGCTCTATCGCCAGCACCATGCCTGCCTCCAGGCGAGGACCCAGATGCGGACGGCCGAAATTAGGGATTTGCGGCTCTTCGTGCATCTTTTGTCCGATGCCGTGGCCGACAAAATCGCGGACGACGGAGAAACCTTCCTTCTCCACGTGCGACTGGACGGCATGGGAGATGTCGGATAACCGGTTTCCCGTGCGCGCCTGCCTTATGCCCGCATAAAGCGCTTCGCGCGTGACCTCTATCAGCCGCTTTTTCTCATCGGAAACCTGACCGACCGGAAATGTGGCCGCAGTATCTCCGACATAGCCCTTATAGATGACACCAATGTCAATACTAACAATATCGCCCTCTTTTACGATGACATCGGGCGATGGTATACCATGAACGACTTGCTCATTGATTGAGACACAAATAGTCTTCGGGTATCCCCTGTAGCCCTTGAAAGCGGGCTTGCCATTCGCTTTTGCGATCAGGCGCTCCGCCTTCACATCCAGCATTTCCGTCGATATGCCGGGTCTGATGTCCTCCGCAAGTTCATGCAGAATGCGAGCCACAATCTGATTGGCCTCGCGGAGCGTGACTAACTCGCCCGCAGACCTTATGACTATCACCGCGCTCGCTCTCCGAATTCAGATTCAATCAAGCGCCGCGCAAATGCGCTTGAAAACTCCGTCGATTGGGCCTTCGCCCGATGCGCTGACCAAACGTCCGCTTCGCTTATAGTATTCAATCAGCGGGGCAGTCTGTTTCTCGTAGACGGACAACCGATTCTCGATTGTCTCGCGCTTGTCGTCATCCCGCTGATAAAGCGCTCCGCCACACTTGTCGCAGACGCCTTCTTTCTTCGGCGCCTTTGATACAAGATTATAATTCTCTCCGCATTTCGAGCATGCGCGCCTGGCCGTCAGCCTCTTTACCAACGCATCCCTGTCGACCGCCAGATCAACCACCGCCGTCAGCGGACATCCCTTGTCGCTCAACATCTTGTCGAGCGCTTCGGCTTGAGGCAAGGTGCGCGGGAAACCGTCCAGCAGGAAGCCCCCGACGCAGTCATCCTTGCTTATTCTCTCAGCGACTATGTCAGTGACCACCGAATCGGGAACCAACTCACCGGCATCCAGATACTTCTTCGCCTTACGCCCGAGATCGGTTCCCTCTTTTATGGCGGCCCTGAAAATGTCCCCTGTTGATATGTGGGGAATTGAATAGCGCTTTGCGACGTTGACCGCCTGTGTGCCTTTTCCGGCGCCGGGCGGTCCGAGCATCACCATTAATCTCTTTCTTTCCGTCTTTCCCACACCTGCCGTCCTCCCCTGCTGTCCTCTCCAGGAAAAGCGCTTATTCGGAGACACGATTCGCTGTCGCGCCCCTTATATAAGAGCTAGAACCTGCGCGCCTTGATGCGTCCCTTTTTCATGAAACCGTCATAATGCCGCATGAGAAGATGTGATTCAATCTGCTGTATCGTGTCAAGCCCGACGCCAACCACAATGAGAAGGCTGGTACCCCCGAAGAAGCTGGCAACCAGATAATCGACTCGCATGCCGTGACTGATTATCGTCGGAATCACGGCTACGAATGCAAGCGCGACCGCGCCGGGCAGCGTGATTCGCGTCATTATCCTATCCAGGTATTCCGCCGTGGGCTTCCCCGGCCTGATTCCCGGAACGAACCCTCCGTATTTCTTCAGGTTTTCGGCCACGTCAATCGGATTGAACGTGATCGCGGTGTAAAAGTAAGTGAAGAAAACTATAAGGACGACATAGAAAACGTCATAGAGCACGGCGCCGGGCGACAGCAGCTCGATCAGCGACCGCATGGCGTTCGTGTGAAAGAACTGTGCGATAAACGTCGGGAAGAGCAGGAGCGAGGAGGCGAAAATTATCGGGATCACGCCCGCCTGGTTTACCCGTAACGGGAGCCACGTGCTCTGGCCGCCGTAGACCTTGCGCCCTTTTATCTGCTTGGCATACTGCACCGGGATTCTGCGCTGGGCCTGTGTCAGGACTATTGTGCCCGCCGTTACCGCAACAAGGAGCACCGCCAGCACAATCATCTTGAATATGCTCATTTCTCCCAGCCGGATATTTCTTACCAGCAGAGCGAGCGCGGTGGGCAATCCCGCCACAATCCCCGCGAAGATTATGAGAGATATCCCGTTTCCGATTCCTCGTTCGGTAATCTGCTCACCCAGCCACATGATGAAGGCCGTACCCGTCGTAAAAGTAATCATTGTAAGCAGGATGAACCCGACGCCCGGATGCGGGACCATTTCTTTGCCGCCGAAATTGCTTGGGTTCGAGAGCCACAGGCTGATGGCAATCGACTGAAACGCCGTCAGCGCAATCGTGCCGTAGCGGGTGTACTGCGTGAGCTTCTTGCGACCTTCTTCGCCTTCCTTTGACAGTTTCTCGAAATACGGGATAACGGCGACAAGCAGTTGCAGAATGATCGATGCGCTGATATACGGCATGATCCCGAGCGCAAAGATAGTCATGCGCCTGAATGCGCCGCCGGCAAACAGGTCAGCGAATCCGAGGAGCGTATTTTGACGCTCGGTCACGAATTCCGCAAGCAGTTTGCCGTTGATCCCCGGTGTTGGAACGTGCCCGCCAAGCCGGTAAATGGCAAGGAGAACAAGCGTGAAAATAATCCGGTTCTTCAGTTCGGGTATCTTGAACGCATTCTGGAACGCGCTGAGCAATTAAACCACCTCGGCCTTGCCGCCTGCGGCCTCTATCTTTTCCCTGGCGGATTTGCTGAACACATGAGCGCGAACGGTCAGAGAAACCTTCAGAGCGCCGTCGCCGAGCACTTTGACGCCGTCGCGGTTCAGCTTCACAATGCCTCTCTGGCCGAGCAGTTCGGGCGTCACTTCCGTGCCGCCCTCAAACGAGTTGAGCCGCTCGACGTTGACGATTTCATATTCTTTCCTGAAGATATTGGCAAACCCGCGCTTGGGCACGCGCCTCTGAAGCGGCATTTGGCCGCCTTCGAAACCCCGGGCCGATTTCGGGCCCGAACGGGCGCGCTGGCCCTTGTTACCCTTGCACGAGGTTTTGCCGTGGCCGGAGGCTTCTCCGCGTCCGACCCGCTTGTTCTTCTTCCGTGCTCCGCGCGGCGGCTTGATATTATTGAGTTCCATCTTCCTTGAATCCTCTATGCTATGATCTGTGAAACTTCCCGGCTGCGCTTGGCCGCGATTTCCTCGGCGGTGCGAAGATTCTTCAGCGCCACAATTGTTGCCCTGACCACGTTGATTGCGTTGCTCGAGCCGAGCGATTTGCTCAGCACGTTAGACACGCCCGCGGCCTCCAAGACGGCCCTGACCCCTCCGCCCGCAATCACACCGGTTCCGGGCGAGGCCGGCCTCATAAGAACCCGCGCGGCCCCTGCCTCTCCGATTATTTCGTGCGGTATCGTTCCGTTCACAATAGGGAAGGTGACCATCGACTTCTTCGCTTTTTCAATCCCTTTTCGGATCGCCTCCGGAACCTCGTTCGCTTTTCCGAGAGCGGTCCCGACGCGACCCTTCCCGTCGCCCACCACGACGAGCGCACTGAAGCCGAACCGGCGGCCGCCTTTGACGACTTTCGCGACCCGGTTGATCTTGACTACTTTTTCTCTGAGATCCTGTGCGTCAGACTGACCCTTTTCCAAATTTCCTCCTAGAACTTCAGTCCTTTTTCGCGAGCCCCTTCCGCGAGCGCCTTTACCCGACCGTGGTAAAGATAACCGCCCCGGTCAAACACCACTTTTTCCACCCCGACCGCCCTGGCCTTTTCGGCCACAGCCCCGCCCACAGTGCGCGCGGACGCCACATTCTTACCCGTAGCTCCGCTCTTTCTTACATCGGCCGACAGCGACGAAGCCGAAACCAGAACGCGGCCCGTCGTATCGTCAACAACCTGGGCGTATATATGCTTCAAGCTGCGGAAAACGCACAGTCGCGGTCTTTCGGGCGTGCCCACGACCTTTTGCCTTGTGCGGAGATGACGCCTGTGGCGCGCGGCCACCTTATCGAGTTTTAGTTCTCCCATCCGTAGACCCCAATCACAATCCTGCTTTACCGGCCTTGCGGCGCACACGCTCGCCAACGTACCGGATTCCTTTGCCCTTGTACGGCTCGGGTTCCCTGAATGCCCTTATCTGCGCCGCCACTTGTCCGACTGCCTGTTTGTCAATCCCCGTGACAGTCACGATATTCTTATCAACCAGGAGTTCTATCCCGGTCGGCGGCTCGAAGACGACAGGATGGCTGTATCCGAGCTGGAAACTCACAACACGTCCCTGTTTCGCGGCGCGGTAGCCGACGCCCTGTATCTCGAGACTCTTTTGAAACCCTTCTTTGACCCCGCGCACCATATTGGCGATGAGCGCCCGTGTAAGGCCGTGGAGCGACCGGCACTGGCGGTTGTCGCTCGAGCGCGTTATGCATATTTCCTTGTCGTCAACGGTCACACCGACGAGGGGATGCGCGTCCAGTTGAAGCTTTCCCTTCGAGCCTTCAACCGTCACGTGCTGACCACTGACCGAAACCTTGATTCCCTCCGGAATCGGAACTGGCTTTTTCCCTACCCGAGACATTGGAATCAGAACCCCTTCTCGTTACCAAACCTTGCAGATTACTTCTCCACCCACGTTGGCCTCGCGCGATTCCTTATCGGTCAACACGCCTTTCGGGGTGGAGACAATGGCTACGCCCAATCCACCCATCACTCGCGGTATTTCGCCGGCTTTCTTGTAAATGCGTCTTCCGGGCTTACTTACGCGGCGGAGACCGCTTATTGTCCGTTCCTGCCCGACGCCGTACTTGAGGAAGATCCTGATCACTCCCTGTTTCCGGTTGTCGATGATCTTGTAGTCGGTGACATATCCTTCCTGCTTGAGGACTTTCGCTATGTCCTCGTTCATCCTCGAAGCGGGGATATCCACCTTTTCTTTAACTGCCTCGCTCGCATTTCGGATGCGGGTGAGCATGTCAGCAATCGGGTCCGAAACCGACATCGCTGTTTACTCTCCTTTTCTTCGTGCCCGAACGTTTGTGCGGGCTACCAGCTAGCTTTGATGATTCCGGGAAGTCGTCCCTCGCGCGCGAGGTTCCTGAAACAGATGCGACACATGTCGAATTTCCGCAGATAACCTCTCGGCCTTCCGCAAATCCTGCACCGATGATATTTCCGCGCGCTGAATTTCGGCTCCCGCTTACATTTTACTACCAAGGATTTCTTTGCCACTCAAATGTCTCCCACCGGGATCAGACCCGTCCGAAGGGCATTCCCAACTCCTTGAGGAGTTCGATGCTGCCCTCGCGGCCGTTTGCGTTCTTGATCACGAAAACAACGTTCATACCCCGGATTTTGTAGACGTCATCATAATCTATCTCGGGAAAGATAATCTGCTCCTTGATACCCAGCGTGAAATTGCCGAATTCGTCGAATGCCTTCAGGGAAACGCCCCTGAAGTCCCGGATGCGCGGGATGGCGACGTTTACGAGTCGGTCAAAAAACTCGTACATGCGGTCGCCTCTCAGGGTCACCTTGCATCCTATGGACGCTCCGCCTCGAAGCTTGAATCCGGCAATAGACTTCTTCGCCCGCGTGACAACCGGTTTCTGGCCGGTTATTCTGGTCAATTCCTTGATGGCGCTCTCCATGACCTTGGCGTCACCGGGAGCATCGCCCAATCCCATGTTCACCACGATCTTGTCGAGACGCGGAACCTGCATGATATTCTGAAGTCCCATCCTCTGTTTGAGAGCCGGGGCGACTTCGCTTTTGTATTTTTTCCTAAGCCTGGCCAATTCTGATAGTCCTCTTCACTCTAACCCAAATCTATGATTTCGGAACATCTCTTGCATACACGCACAGTGGCGCCGTCTTCCAGGATTCTCCTGCCGACGCGCGTCGGCTTGCCGCATTTTCCGCAGATGGGCATCAGATTGGAAACGTGAATTGGCGCCTCTCTCTGAACAATCCCTCCCTGCGGGCTTCTGCGCGAGGGCCTCTCATGGTGCGTCATCATGTTGAGCGCTTCGACGATTGCCCGGCTCGTTGAACGGGAGATAAGCAGCACCTTGCCCTTCTTCCCCTTTTCCTTGCCGGAAACAACCATCACATTGTCGCCTTTTTTTATGTGCATTTTCGATGTGCTCATTTTCGGATTCTCCCGGGCATTTCAGACCACTTCGGGCGCGAGCGAAATGATTCGCATGAAGTCTTTGTCCCTTAACTCGCGCGGCACAGGCCCAAAGATTCTCGTTCCTCGGGGAATCTTCTGTTCATTGATTATGACCGCTGCGTTGTCGTCAAACCTGATGGTCGAGCCGTCGGCGCGGGGCGTATCCTGCCTTGTCCTCACGATGACCGCTTTGACGACTTCACCCTTCTTGATCTGGGCCTGAGGGATGGCCGCCTTTACGCTGCACACGATTACGTCGCCGACGTGCGCGTAGCGTCCTCTAGTGCCGCTCAGAACCTGTATACACTGAAGTTTCTTTGCGCCCGAGTTGTCTGCAACCTCGAGCATCGTTCTCATTTGAATCATGGCCGCTCCACCTGCCAACGCTGTGTTAGATTAGGTCAGAAATCACTTGGCGCGATTGATAACCTCTGCAAGCCGCCACCGTTTCGTCTTGCTGAGGGGCCTGGTTTCCACGATCCGAACGACGTCGCCGACGCCGCACTGGCCGCTTTCATCGTGCGCCTTGAACTTCCTCGTCTGCCTTATCACCCGCTGATAGAGAGGATGCTGAAAAGTGTGTTGAACCGCCACAATGACGGTCTTGTTCATCTTGGCGCCGGTGACCACGCCGATCTTCTCTTGCCTATGTCCGCTCTGTTTCATTTGGCTACTGCCCCTGAGGTTGTACCTTGCTCTTTTCGCCGAGCACCGTTTTCATTCGCGCGACATCGCGGCGCAGCTCACGGAACTTCCTGACGTTGTCAAGCTGCTGTCCGCTGGCCGCTTGAAGCCGCAAGTTGAAGATGGCTTTCACGTTTTCCGAAAGCTCATGCTCGAGTTCCTCTCGCGTGAGTTCTCTCATTTCTTTGGTGTGCATCAGTGACCACCCCCGATGGCGCGAAGCCTTCTCACGAAACGAGTCCGGATGGGAAGCTTGCTTGCAGCCAGCCGGAAGGCCTCTTTTGCCAGGTCTTCCTTCACGCCTTCGATTTCAAAGAGAATTCTGCCGGGCTTGATGACTGCAACCCAACCTTCGGGTTCGCCCTTCCCTTTTCCCATGCGCGTTTCCAGGGGCTTCTTGGTGACCGGTTTGGCCGGGAAAACGTTCAGCCACACTTTCCCGCCGCGCTTTATCTTGCGCGTCAGGGCCACCCTGGCCGCCTCGATCTGGCGGGCGGTCATCCATGCGGGTTCAAGAGCCTGGAGGCCGTATTCGCCGAAGTGAACGGCGTCACCCCGCGTCGCTCTCCCTTTCATCCGACCGCGCTGTTCCTTTCGGTACTTTACTCTCTTGGGCATCAACATTTTGCTTCAATCTCCCTAGGCGGTCTCGCGGCCGGTTCTGGGCTGGCGGTCGAAGATTTCATCGTGGAAGACCCACGCTTTGACGCCTATTTTCCCAAACGTGGTGTTGCTTTCAAAAAACCCGTAGTCGATGTCGGCCCTGAGCGTCTGGAGCGGCACGCGCCCCTCGCGATACCATTCCGAACGAGCTATCTCGGCCCCCGCAAGCCTGCCTGCGCAGCCTATCTTGATCCCCTTGGCGCCGAGTCTCATCGCGGTGGTCACAGCCTTTTTGATGGCGCGCCGGAATGAAACCTGTTTTTCGAGCTGGAACGCAATGTTTTCGGCGACGAGCTGGGCGTCGAGCTCAGGATTCTTTATCTCATGAACGAGTATATGAACCTCGCTGCCGCAAAGCTTTTCGAGTTCCGCGCGCAACTGGTCAACCTCGCTTCCGCGCCTGCCGATCACGATGCCCGGACGCGCCGTATGGATGGTGACGCGGGCCTTTTGCCCCATGCGTTCCACCTCGACTTTGGATATGCCGGCATGAGCCAGTCTCTGCTTCACGAGCTTGCATATCTCGAGGTCCTTGTGCAGGAGCTTGGCGTAGTCGCGCTCGGCGAACCAACGCGAAGACCATGTCTTTGTCACACCCAGCCTGAAGGCTGTCGGATGAACCTTCTGTCCCATCGACTATCGCTCCCTTTCGTCCAACTCGATGGTTATGTGGCAGGTGCGTTTCAGCACCCTCAGCGCGCGTCCCATGGGCGCGGGACGGAAACGCTTGAGGGCCGGCCCGCCGTCCACAGTCGCTTTGCTGATATAAAGATTATCCACATTCACGTCGTTTCTCTGTTCTGCGTTTGATACGGCCGACTTGATGAGGCGCTGCACAATCTTCGTGGCGCCCTTTTGAGTGAATCGAAGCAAGCCGAGGGCCTCGTCGGTATTCTTGCCACGGACGAGGTCAACTACCAGTCTCGCTTTTCTGGGCGCGATCCTTATGAATCGGCCTTTTGCCTTCGCTATCATGATAACCGCTCCGTAAATTGGCGACTCGCTCAACCCTTCTTGCCGGGACGGACGGCGCTTGCCTTTTCCGCGCCGCCGTGCGCGCGAAAGAAGCGCGTTGGAGCGAATTCGCCGAGTTTGTGGCCGACCATATTCTCCGTGATATAGATTGGCAGAAACTTCTTGCCATTGTACACGGCCAGCGTCAACCCCACCATCTCGGGGAGTATCGTGGAACGGCGTGACCACGTCCGAATGACCTTCTTGTCGCCGCTCGCCTGCTGGCGCTGTACTTTTTCCATCAGATGCTCGTCCACAAACGGGCCTTTTTTAATTGATCGTGCCACCTGTCGGCCTCCGAACTATTTATACTTTCCGCCTCTTGATGATGTATTTGTCCGAGGGTTTCGATTTTGTCCGCGTCTTGTACCCCTTTGCAGGCATACCCCACGGCGAGCACGGATGCCGCCCGCCGGAAGACTTCCCCTCGCCGCCTCCCAGAGGGTGATCAACTGGGTTCATGGCGACCCCGCGCACATGCGGCCTACGCCCCCGCCACCTGGAACGACCCGCCTTGCCAAGTGAGACGTTCTCGTGTTCGATGTTGCCGAGTTGTCCGACAGTCGCCCGACACGCCGTCGGTATGAGCCGGACTTCGCCGGAGGGCAATTTCACATGGGCATAATCGCCTTCTTTGGCGACCAGTTGGGCGCCGGCTCCCGCGGTTCGCGCGAGCTGGCCCCCTTTGCCGGGCTTCATCTCTATATTATGAATGACCGTGCCAAGCGGGATATTCGTTATCGGCAAAGTATTTCCCACTAGAATTTCTGCATCCGGACCCGAGGACACTTTCGCTCCGACTTCCATGTAAAGAGGCGCAAGAATGTACCTTTTCTCGCCATCAGGGTACTGCACCAGCGCGATGCGGGCGGTACGATTCGGATCGTATTCAATCGCTTTGACGACACCGATGACGCCGTCCTTGTCGCGCTTGAAATCTATATTGCGGTATTTCCTCTTATGGCCGCCGCCTCTGTGGCGCGAGGTCATCCGCCCGAGCGTGTTCCGGCCGCCGGATTGTGTGAGTCCGGCGGTAAGAGCCTTCTCCGGCTTCTTTCCCTTTGTCAGTTCTTCAAAGGTCAAGCCTGTCCTGAAGCGCAATCCCGGGGTCACCGGCGAGTATTTCTTGATGGCCATTTTGGTCCTTCCCAGCCTAGAAGAGCTCGATCTTATCGCCCTGTTTGAGAGTCACGATGGCCTTCTTCCAGTCCGGAGTATAGCCGACATGGAGGCGAATGCGTCTTTTCTTCCCCGGCATGCGCATAGTCCGAACATCCGTGACGTTCACCTTGAAAACGTCCTCGACCGCCTTCTTTATCTGAATCTTGTTGGCGCCGGACGCGACTTCAAACACATACTTGTTTTGTCTCTCACTCAGGAGAGTGGCCTTTTCCGAGATCACCGGCCTTTGTATTATCCTGTATGGGTCGTACTTCATGAAAGCTTTTTCTCCAGCGCTTCAACAGCCCCCTTCGTGAAGAGCAGTTTCTTGTGGCTGATGATATCGAGCGCGCCCAAAGAGTTGACGAATGTCTGTTTGACGCCGGGGATGTTCCTTGCCGAAAGATACACGTTCTTGTCCGGCTCCTGAGTCACGATCAGGCAGCTTTCCGAGATGTTGAGCCGCCTGAGGATCAACGCGAGCTCCTTGGTCTTCGGGGCATCAAGCGTCAACTCGTTCAATATGACGATCAGTCCATTCTGCATTTTGTCGGCAAGCAGCGACGCAACGGCTTTCCGCCTGAAGGCCGGAGAGACCTTCTTCGAAAAATCACGCGGATGGGGTCCGAATGCGACTCCTCCACCTCGCCAATGCGGGGACTTGCCGCTGCCGATTCGCGCCCGTCCGGTGCCCTTTTGCCTCCAAAGCTTCTTGGTGCTGCCGGCAACTTCGCCGCGTTCTTTCGTGGCGGCTGTGCCCTGCCTGATGTTCGCCTGTTGTGCAACGACAACTTGATGCACAACGGCCTCATGGGGAGTAACAGCGAACACTTTGTCACTCAACTCCACTTTGCCGAGTTGAGAACCATTTGTAGCGAAAAGGACGGCCTCTCCCATCTCAACTCTTTCCTTTCACTGCTTTACCCGGCCCCTTCACGGCTTTGAGAATCTCGACCAGACCGCCATTCGGCCCGGGAATCCCTCCCCTGACGAAGAGGAGGTTCTTTTCCGCGTCCACCCTGACCACTTTCAGGTTCTGGATGGTGCGGGTGACGTTCCCCATCTGGCCGGGCATCCCTTGACCCCTCCAGACCTCTGACGGAAATGCGCATTGGCCGATCGAGCCTACTCGCCGGTGTGAAGTATGACCGTGACTGGCCGGGCCGCCTCTAAAGCGAAAACGACGGACAACGCCCGCAAAGCCACGTCCCTTGGTTGTTCCTCTGACATCCACGAGTTCGCCCGCCTTGAAGACGTCAACCTTGACTTCAGCCGCCTGGCTGACTGCCGGCGCCGAACTCATCGAGAATTCGTGAAGACTCCTCTTCGAGGCAACGCCCGCCCGTTTGAAGTGCCCCTGCAAGGACTTTGAGACATTGCGTTTCTTGTCCTCGAATCCCAGTTGGACGGCCTCATAGCCGTCGCTCTCCTTTGTCTTCACCTGAGTGACGACGCAGGGACCGGCCTGTATCACCGTTACCGGGATGAAGTTTCCATCTTCCGCGAATATCTGGGACATTCCCAATTTTCTGCCGAGCAATCCGAACACTTCCTTGCCCTTTCCTGCTGATTAGCGCCACTCCACCCGTGCTGATCCGGGGTGGATGCACCCATTCACGTACGCTCCCGCTGCGAAGGAGCCCACCCTTTTTACCCGCCACAAGAACCCGCCGCAAGCTGTTTGCGAGGAGCCATTTCCGTCCTTCCGCACGGTCCCCGTCTCAGGGGAGCGGCGCCGCGCGAGAAGCTAGAGTTTTATCTCGACGTTGACGCCTGCCGGAAGATCAAGCTTCATCAACGCGTCAACCGTCTGCGGTGTTGGCTCGATTATATCAATCAAACGCTTATGCGTGCGAATCTCGAACTGCTCGCGGGACTTCTTGTCTACGTGAGGCGAACGCAGAACGGTGATAATGCTGCGTGACGTGGGCAAAGGAATTGGACCGGCTACCTTAGCGCCCGTTCGCCTGCACGTATCCACAATCTCGCCCGTGGACTGGTCGAGTATCCTGTAGTCGTAGGCTTTAAGCCTGATCCTTATTTTCTGGCTGTCTGCCATGTTCCTGTTTGCTCCGGCCTATTCGATGACTTCGGTTACGACGCCCGAGCCGACGGTGCGACCGCCTTCGCGGATAGCGAACCGAAGCTCTTTTTCCATCGCAATAGGCGTCAGCAGTTCCACATTGATCAACACGTTGTCGCCGGGCATCACCATC
>JACRIR010000109.1 GCA_016215705.1 Candidatus Poribacteria bacterium
ACACGGGCGCAATGAATTGCGCCCCTGGAGGCATGAACGAAGAAAATCGGGGACACGATGTCGCATCGTGTCCCCGATTTTCCGAGACGCGATTCATCGCGCCCGATATGGCGATTTGGTTGCGGCTACGCCGCGCTGTGACCTCCCCGGCAATGCGAATCCGACCGATCCTCGATAACCATACTACTTGCACTCAAAAATGCCAAATATCTGCGCAAACCCCCTTCGTGTCTCAATCCTTCTTGGTGCTTCTTCCTTTCCTTGGTGACTCAGTGATGCCTTGGTGGCAAGATTCATTTTTTCTTCTGTAATACTCACGTTCGAAAATCGTGAATTCTTGTCGTGATTTCGCACGACACCATACACGGAAATCACGAGGGCGCCTGAATCGCCCCCACAGGCATGAGCAAAGAAAATCGGGGACATGATGTCGCATCGTGTCCCCGATTTTCTGAGGGGCGATTCATCGCGTGCGATGTGTGCTTCTTGGCTGCGGCTATGCCGGTCTCGCACAAGGGCGTTTCATGAGATTTCAACAGATTTGAGTTTTGTGCTTGACAATGATCCAGGAATGTCGGATAATAGGGCCGCTAAATTCCTTTGAATCGCAGGCATACCCAGGGCGCGACGGTGATTGACAAATCGACTGTAAACACCGGGACGGATTCTCCGGTTCTCGAATTCAAAAGCAGGGACATCGGGAGCGTTCTGCTTATTTTTCTTGCGAACCTTGTGGGATTCTGGTTTCTTCTTCCCGCTTGTCTGTTGATGTTTGGCTCACTCCTGGACAGGGCGTTCTCCCTACCCGTCTTTCCTCTCGGACCGATCCTTTTATGGAGCCCGGTTGCCGCAGCAATGGCGCTTTCCGGCCTTTTGTTGGGCCTTTGCTCGATTCTAATATTTGCGTACTACGGGGATGGTTTTCCGATTGCGAGCATGCCGCCAAGACGATTGGTGGACAAAGGGCCATACAGTCGGAGCCGCCATCCCATTTATCTTGGATACACGATATCTCTTGCGGGTGTCGGCATACTGTTTCGCTCGGCATCTTTTCTCTTGTTTGTTGTGCCCGCCTTCAGTCTTTGCTGGCTGATGTACGCTATCCTCCACGAGGAGAGAGTCTTGTTGAGAAGATATGGACAGAGATACGCGAACTACAGGGACTCGACGCCTTTGTTGTTTTGGCTGAGTTCATTCCGGGGGCGACACGGTAACCGATTACCTCCGCTCACCTATATGTTGACCTCGGTTCTTTTCAGGGTGATAAATAGACTGTTCTTTGAAGTGGAGGTATTGGGCGATCCGAATCCAGCGACGGAGCGACCATTTGTCGTGGTGGCAAACCATGCGAACTACCTTGATCCTTTCATCATCAGCGCCTACCTGAAGGATTTTGTGAGAATCTCCACGACTGAGAAAGCGTACCGGAGCTCAGTCGCCAGGCTTTATCTCAAAGCCGTGGGCGCCTACCCGCTCGCGAGATACAAGCTGCCGGAGTTGCGCTCGGTCAGGGAATCGCTCAGGATACTAAAAGCAAACGAGTCGCTGGCGCTCTTTCCTGAAGGCGAGAGGACTTGGGATGGGGAGTCGCTCGATATTGACGATGCAGTCATCAGATTCTTGGAGGCAGCCGGCCAGCCGATTCTGGCAGTGAACATATCGGGAAGTTACAACATGTTTCCCCGATGGGCGGGTCTGCCAAGGCGCGGAAAACTCTGGCTGCAGTTTCATCCTGTCTTCTATCTTGCCCATGACAAGACCGTCGAGGAAAACAGAAGACTTCTACTTGAGAAACTCCATCGGCCGGGGAGAAGCTATGACGACGCTCTATGGATGAACGGCGACTCGCTCGCAGAGGGGTTGCCGCTTCTCTTATGGAGATGTCCGCTTTGCAAGACCAATGATGCCTTGATTGCGGAAAAGGAGAACGGATTGCATTGCGCATCATGTGCGGCCCGGTGGGAGCTCAAGGGCAATTATCACTTGAAACTGCTCACCTATTGGGACGGGCTGGATGGCCGGTCGCCAACCCTTCTGAGCGAGTGGTATGCTCTGGTGAGAGACCTCAAGGACCCGGCGCCTATTGGCGTTGACTATCATTTCCTAAGTGACGGAGAGACTGTCTTCCTCGAAAGCAAGCGGGTGAGCTATTCGCAGTATCAGGGCTTGCGGAAGAACTTTTGCCATAAGGGCAGGCTTGTCTTGACCGGCAAAAGATTGGTGTTCTTCAATGATAAGGCGCTCTACGAGGATGGGCTGTCCGAAATCAGGAAAATCGTTATCGAAGGCAACAACCGCCTGGAGATTGGTCTCGATGGCCGGATGATCTCGGTGCGTTTCCATGATGAGAGTCCGCTCAAATGGCAGACCTATATCGACCGGATTAGAGCAATTGTCAATAGTTGACACGCAAAGAATACGGAAATGGCGACGAGTGTGCCAACTGCTTTTCATGGTTATGGTGCCGTGGGCATTCCTCTATATCCCGCCGGACCACGTTGTCTCGGCGCTCGAGGTTGGGAAGATCGATGGCGGTGTCGTTTTCCGTGGGATTTTCGTTGTCCTGTCAATAGTATTCGGGCGGGTGGCGTGCGGCTGGGTGTGTCCGTGGGGAACAATGCAGGAACTGAATGAGCCGATTACGAACTCTCACACACGCAACATTCCATCATGGATAAAATACGGATTCTTCTTTGTGTGGCTGGTTTCCGTGGTTGTATTGATTGCTCGTAACAATGTCAGAAGCTTCCGGCTCGCCATTGAGCCGGCGCCGCTCGATGCATTTCATCTCGTTCTCTATTTCCTCATGTTTGGCGAGGTTATCTTTTTCTGCGCGTGGCTCGGCAGAAGGTCGGCGTGCAAGCTCTGCCCGCTGGGAGCGGTGATGGCGTTGGCGTCACCGCTGCGACGCCTGAAAATAGCGGGGGACAGTAAGCAATGCAAGCATTGCAGGACATGTGAGAAGAACTGTTCCATGAATCTCCCGATTACGAGCCAGGTCGACAGAAACGAGCGTGTTGATGATTTCAACTGCATTCTTTGCGGAAGATGCGTGGAGTCATGTCCCAACGGTTTGCTTAGATACCAACTGAGATAGTGTTTCGATGTTCACCCTCGCTCTGAAGAATCTCCTCAGTGAAAAGGGCCGGCTTGTCCTTGGGGTAGCCGGTGTCGCTTTCGCCAATACTCTCATCATGTTTCACGTGGCGATGCTTCTTGGAACATTCTCCCAAATCACCAAGCATATAGAGAAGACCGATGCGGACATATGGGTCCTTCAGGAAGGGCTTTCGGACGTCACTTCATCGACTTCCTTTGTCTCAGGCTCCAATATCGAAGCGATACGGAAGATCGATGGTGTCGAGAGAGTGACTGGCCTGTTCCTTTACTACACCTCCGTCAAGATTAGGCAGAAGGTGGAGAATGTCTTCTTGGTTGGGTACGATTCAGAGAGCGGAGTCGGAGGTCCCTGGCGTCTCGCAAAAGGAAAAAGCAATGTCGAAGGCGACGAGATCATTATGGATGAGAGCCTCGCAAAATCCGAGGCTCTTGACGTCGGAGATGAGATAAACATTTCCGGACACAAATTGAAAATCGCCGGCCTGAGCAAGGAGACAAGCGCGGTCGCGACCCAGTACATATTCATCTCGAAAGAATCCGTATTGGACTATTTGAATTTGAATAACATCTACAACTATTTGTTGGTGAGTTGCCGCAAGAGGGCCGATATCGGAGGGGTTCTCGAGGAGATAAATAGAATCAAAGGTGTGGATGCATATACGCGACAGAAACTGGCGGAGAATACCCTCAGATTTTGGGGCAAATTTCTGGTCCCCCTGCTGACAACGCTGGTAATTGTCAGTTTCCTTGTCGGTACAACCGTGATCGGAATCGTAGTTCATAATATCACCCTCCATAAACAGAAGGAATACGGAATACTTCTGGCCTTAGGGGCGTCGTCTGCAAGCGTTTGCGCGATCGTTCTTTGGCAAGGCGCCTTCGTGGGTTCAAGTGGTTTTATCGGCGGCGCGCTCATATCCGCCGTTGCTATTCACATCGCGAATGACACCATACCCGGCATGACGGCCTGTCTTGACCATAAAGTGTTGGCCATATCAATTCTGCTGACATGGCTGATGATCATGTTTTCCACCATCGCTCCTCTGGCAAGGATACTGAAGACCGACCCGTTCGAGATATTCCGGGGTTGATGCAAAGTGAAGACACTGGAAACAAGAGCAGTCACCAAGATTTTCAAAAGCGGCTCAACTGAAGTCAGGGCGTTGACGGATATTTCCCTGTCATTCGAGGCCGGAGAACTGACCGTAGTAATGGGACCTAGTGGCTCAGGGAAAACCACCCTCCTGTCGATCCTGGGCTGCGTGCTTTCGCCAACGTCCGGAGATATCACTATTCTTGGCCAAAAGGTAAATGGCCTGTCTGAGAAAGAACGGCGGCGATTGAGGCTCGGCAAGATCGGGTTTATTTTTCAAGACTTCAATTTGCTGGATGCGCTGACGGTCAGGGAAAACGTAGCAATGGCCAATCAACTGCGAGGAGATTCGAGGGCGGCAGGCTTAAAGAACTCAGAGAAACTTCTGACCGACGTAGGGCTTTGTCATCGGCTCGACTTTTTGCCTAAAGACCTGAGCCAGGGGGAAAAGCAGCGGGTAGCCATTGCGAGAGCCTTCATGAATGACCCGAACATAATCATTGCCGATGAACCCACCGCGAATTTGGACTCGAGAACCGGCCAGGACATAATCGCAAAAATAGGAGAATTAGGCGAGAACAAAACCACCATTATCGCCACGCACGATGAGAGGATCACTCAGTTGGCCGACAGAGTAGTCAGGATCGAAGATGGGCGCGCGGTCGAGATGTCTTGACGGTATTGTCTGCAGAGAAATATTCACTAGCTTGAGTCCCTGCCGATTCTAAATGATGATTTTGTCACATGCTAAGCAAACCCGCAAAGATTTTTCTTGACAAAAGTCCAAGCCTCTCGTATAATTCGTTTCACTTTCCCTTTGCTCTCGGTTTTTGGGAGGAGAACCGATGGCGGTGTTCCCAACAGATTTTCTTTTTCTTTGTTATGGAACTCGCATCTTAACTTTCCGCCGATCCACTCAACTGTTGTGTTCGATTCTCATGGCACGCGATTTGTTTCCCGTTTTGACGAAGGGGTGGCTATCAGGACGAATTGACGCGGCATAACCTAAGAGGAGGCGAAATGGATTTATTCAAGGCCATTGTGCGCCCCGTCGCCTTTTGTCTCGCCTGTTTGCTCGCAGCGACGCCGGCTTTTGCGGACATTGTTTGCGACGCCGTTCACAGCGCCGTCAATCTCGACGGAACCACGCAAGTTGACACCCTCAAGACTTATGTGAAGTCCAACAAAGTGAAGCTGGAGTATCAGACCGGTCAGAATTCCATCATAATCCGGTCGGATTTGCAGGTAATCCTCAGCGTTTTCCCATCCGAGAACGCCTATTCGGAAATCAATTTTGAGCAGTTGTGCACTGTTCCGTTCGGTCCAACGCCGCTCATAATAACGCCCGGCTTCACGGAGCCTGTAGTGGAATTCCTTGACACGGGTCAGACTGCGCGCATCAATTCGGTCGTTTGCCGCAAATATGTCATCAACGAAATCTCTTCGTTCAGGTTGCTGCAGTACACGGTATTTGCCTCACAGGAACCGGACTTCCCCGAGACATTCGCCTCCTTTTTCGGGTCGGGAGCGCCGCTCAAGTACAAGCCTTTTGAGGAAATGAGAAAGATACCCGGCCTGCCTCTAAAGATTATTATTATCGAGACCGTTTCCGGTAATTCGTATGTGCAGACGTATGAGTTCTCGAACTACCATAACACAAGCCTGGAGGATAGTGCATTCAATCTGCCAGTAGGCTATGCAGTGAAGTAAGCAGCCGCCATCCATAGCAGGGGAGAAGAAAATGCGGAAGATACCTCATCGTGTGCCGCTGTTTGCCTTCGTAACCTTGATTTGCCTGCCCGCTTTCTGCTTTGCGCAACCCAATACGCCTGAACAAGCCATCGATTCCGGGCGGAGCTATCTTATGAGCGCGCAGAATGATGACGGAACCTGGAGCGCTCCTCCAAGACAGCTTATCGACACCGTCGAAGTGGGGATGACCCTGTATGAGATCGGGTTCGAGGGAAACGTTCTCGATGAGACCGTGAATTGGCTCGGCACAAATGAAGCGCCACAGGATGACTATCTGGCTCGCATCTGGCGGCTCCTTGTTCATAGCAATGCCTCGAGGACAGACAACGTCGACGGACAGCATCCTTCGATTTTTGCGCATATCGCGTCGCTTCAGAACGGAAGCGGCGGATGGGGAATCACCTACCGATATGAGAGCGACCCCTATGGCACGCTTCTCAGTCTGGAAACGCTGTTCGAAGCGGGGTATGAAGATAAGGCCACTCTCGAAAGAGGTATAGCTTATCTCCTGTCAAAGCAGCAACCTGACGGTTCGTGGACCTTCACGGATGACGAGGACGGAAACCTTGCTCTCTCCGCCTCGATTGTCATCTTCTTGAGCAAATACAATAAAGCCTGTACTTTTCTCGATCAGACTCTCGTAGACAATGTGCCGCTTGCCCGTCAGAACGGCGCACAATGGATATCCGGCTTCCAACGGAGCGACGGCGGCTATTGGATGACCGAAAGCAACACGGTCGAGACCGCGCTTGCTCTCATCGCGCTCCTCTATAATAGCTATTCTCCCGGCTTCGGCAACAACGCATTCACCTACCTTCTGGACAATCAACTTGCGAACGGCAGTTGGGAGAACGACGCCTACTCGACGGCGCTGGCGCTTCGAGCGATCAAATTCGCAAAATCACTGGCGAACGTAGGAGTGGCCGATTCGGATATCATGCTTATGAATCCGCCGGCGCTCACAAATACCGTAATCACCTTCAACGCGAAGGTCCGAAATCTGGGCGGCATCGCGCTCAGCGGCGTGACTGCAAGCTTTTTTGATAAGGACCCGAGCATTGTTGATCCCGGCACCGGCCAGTTGCCGGTGTCTATAGGCACGATTGGCCCGTTCGATATGCCGGTGGGTTTCACGATGTTTGGAACATTCTTTTTGAACGCGGCCGGGTGGCTCGGTCCGCAGACCGTGTTTGTCGTCGCAGACAGTGCGAATGCCATCCAGGAGATCGACGAAACCAACAACAAAGCCTCTTTCACCTTCGACATTGTGCTTCCACCTCCTACCGGCTTCAACGCCGACGGCGGAAACGGCACAATCGGTCTCAATTGGACGCCGCTCAGTATCCCCGGCATAAACTCTTCCAGAATCAAAGGATATAACATGTACCGCGATGGGAGTCCAGTGCCGATAAATGGGGTCAACCCGGTTCATTCGTCTCCATACGTGGACGCAGGGTTAGTGAACGGGCAGGAATATGCGTACAGAATCAGCGCCATTGACAATGACGATATTGAAGGCCCGCTTTCGGCCTCGATAATCGGAGTCCCGATAGCTCCGCCTGCGGGTATCGACCTGACCGCCTTCAGCGGCGAGTTTGCCTTCTCGCCCGCATCGGGTGGCGCCACTGTGAACCAGAGCGTTACCATGACTGCCATTGTCCGGAACATTGGGTTAACCGGTGCAGGCGGGTTTGCGGTCTCATTCCATGACGGTAATCCCGCTTCCGGCGGCCAACTAATCTCGCAGGTGACCGTAAGCGCTTTGGCGGCAGACTCAGCGACAACCGTCACGAGGCAATGGACTCCGACAGCGGCCGGCGCCCATCAGATTTACCTTTCCGTTGACCGCGCCAATGCCATTGCCGAAGCGAACGAAGGAAACAACGTCATCAGCAAATCGTATGTCGTAACATCGCTTCCGGACTTGAGCGTGAGCGCCTCGGAGATTGAGGTTTTGCCTGCGCGGCCACTTGCTGGTAATCCAACTGCGCTCGCGAGTAATGAGCCACTATATGTGAAATCGCCCTTGCACAATGTGGGTGGGACTAATTCAGGCGTGTTCGATGTGAAAATTTCCGTAAAGAATTCAGGTGGGACCGAACTTTACAGTTATAGCACGCCAATCGACAATCTTGACGCCTCCGAGGGCGGGACCTTGTTTAGCCCTGCCGGTATCAAACTTGCCCCGGGAGACTACTCGGCATTCGTGGAACTGGACACGGGTCATACCGTGACCGAACTCTCCGAGGCCAATAACATCGCATCGAAGGCGTTCCATGTGATGACATTGCCGGACCTGGTGATTTCAAATATGGAAATGGTTCCTTCGGATTTCCAACCGGGAGACACAGTGAGCATTAGGGTGACCGTCCAGAACCTCGGCGAGTTGAATGCCTTCTATCCGGATGCCGGCGGTTTTGCAACAAAAGTGTTCGACATGGTTTCCGACACCGAGATCGAACAGATCGGAAATGATCTTATGCTTTGGAACCTCGTCGGCGCGGGCGGCGCCAATTCGCACACATTCGAGGTATCCTACACGGTCAAGCCCGGTCCCCGATACATTTATGGCCGAACCGATGCGACGAACGTAATCGGCGAGAGCAACGGCGCCAACAACGACTATTACATCGCGATCAATATGTCCGCCCAGCCCGATATCGCTGTCTTCAACAGCGACATAAAGCTGCCCGAGAAGACGGTCAGGACAGGCGACGATTGTACCGTAGAACTCACGGTGAGAAACAGCGGAGCCGCTGCCGCGAACAATGTGCTTGTCAGGTTCTATGACCTGGATGTCACGTATGTCGAGAGACTGATTGATGAGAGGACAATCCCTGTTATCGCTCCCGGGAGCGCCAATACCTACAGTGTCATATGGCAGCCTATTCAGGGCGCCCATAAAGTCTTTCTTTACACTGACCCGGACAATGCCGTTGCTGAAGCCGATGAGGATAACAACGTTGCAGCCGCATTGTTCACCGTTTATCCTCAATTAGATATTGAAATCGAACAGGTTGTTCCGGACAACTGTCCGTTCATCCAGTTCTCGGATGATTACCCCAGAGACGGCGACACCATTGCCATCTCCGCCGACTTCACGATTACAGGTGTTCAGGCCGAGCAGTATGACGACCTGCTTGTCCAGTTCTATGCCGGTAACCCGTCATTCGAGGGAGTTCCCGTCGGCGAGCCTGTCACTCCGGTCTTGAAGGTCTCCAGTCAGCAGAACAAAACACTGTGCACCGCGCAGACCCTTTGGGATACGAGCGGCTTCGAGGGCGATCGGGAAATCTATGTTGTCCTTGATCCGATGAACAACTTCGAAGAAATCAACGAAGCAAACAATGCTGCGGTCAGAAGAATCGAGGTAAGTTCTCCGAATATTGTCAAGAAAATCGGCGGTGACCTCATTGTCTCACCTTCATTCGCCGAGCAGGGTGACACGGTCAGGTTCTCGGCGTTAGTGCGCAACGATGGAAACGTGCGGCTCGAAAATGAATCGATTCAGATGATTGTGTTCATGCCCAACTCAAATGTCCCTGTCTACACCAATGCGCAAGTGATTTCAAGTCTCGAAAAAAGGGATTTGCTGCATCTCGATTTCGGACAGTTCGACCCGCTATACGTGGGCACACATGACGTGGTCTTGGTGGCCATGCACGACGATGTTGAGATCACGGTTGCCAACAAGACTGTTACAGTCGGCCCGTTTGCCAGCGGCATAATGACCGTGACGCCGACTGAAGCGGTAGTGGGCGATGCTCCGGCTCAAATCAGACTGAATCTGAGAACCCTCAATAGTATCCCGCCGCTCGAAGACCCGCTGTTCTTCCAGATCAGGGAAGCTATACGCGAGGGGTCGAGATGGGAGGCGACTTGGGGCCCATGGTGGGTCCAAGCTCACTGGAACACCTGCTTTGGCTGCCATGTTCAGAGTCAAAACATGGTCGGGCTGGAGCTATCGAGGGACAGGATAAACCTTGGCGGGAGTCCAGACGAACAATTGCTTGCGCAGATAAATACCAGTTCATATTATCTCCTCGACAATATGCTCGATCTTCAGGAACCCTCGGGCGCAGAGGGGGGGTTCAACTGCTGCAATAGTTGTGGAAAATGTTGGGTGTGTGAAAGAGTGAGGATGACGTCGCATTTCGTTTGGGCACTCACCTATTATCATGAGCCGTCCTTGATACAGACGGCGCTCACAAGAGCGTGCGATTTCCTGCTTCCACATCAACAACCCGACGGCTCATGGTTAATGGATCAATTTGACGACGCAATGTTTACTGATACTCCGCCTCATGATTGGCAGAATGACAAGGAGCCCCATCAGCCAAGCACGTATTTCTCGGCGACGATAGTTAAGGCAATGGCTCAAGCGTATACGCTTTCCGGTGATATAAGATATAGGAATAGTGCCAAACAAACAATGCAATACCTGGTGAGTTTGGATTATGCAAGCGGACAATGGAGAAATATTACTGCTACCTTCATAGTGGCCGGCTTGCGTTACGGAATGAACATGCTTGACCCCGCCGCGGATATAACCTTGTTGGCAGCTTCTCAGTCTAAAATCAACGACGTGAGGAACTACTTGTTGTCAGTCCAGAATTCTAATGGAAGTTGGGGAATGTATCCAGGAGCCATCAGCGATCCTATCGCGACCGCCTGCTCGTTGCACGCGCTCGCCCTTGCCGGTGTCTCGGGCCTGCAAGTGGAAATGGTCAACGGGATCATTTATCTCCTCAATACCCAACAAGCAGACGGCTCATGGCAATCTATCTACGTGAGGGGATCCACCTATCCCGATGAACGTTTCAACGTTACCACATGGGCCATGATTGCCCTTCCCATCGGGATGACCACCGTTGAGAGAATCAACGTTGATGTGCATCTTTCAATTCCTGACAACATAATAGTGACCGGTCACTCGATTGTCCCTATCGACAGCTATTCCGTGTATGGCGGCACGAAATACACATGGAACTTCCCGGCGGTCAAGCCGGAGGGTGAGGACTTATTCGTCGATATTGTCCTCGATGATCTCTCGCTTAACGAAGAACGACCGGTCGCGCTCGACGCCGACTTGTCGTTCATCCATTCTTATACGACCGAACGAATCTCACGGCCGATTGAGATACCATCCGTCAAGGGTGTCTATCCGCTCGATGTGTCGCTCTCGACCGACAAGAGCCAGTACGCCGCATACGAGGCCGTCCAGATAACAGAGACGTTGCGCAGCCTGTCGACTCCGATTCCGACCGCCAAGGTCAAGCTGGTCATCAAAGACCCCTCAGGCAATACAATGGCTGAGCTTGGCAACTTCATCGTCACAAATGTCACGACGGCGCCGCAGACGTTCAACTTCACGTGGAACACATCGAATAACCTGCCCGGCGCATACACGGCCTTCACCGAGTTGCGCGATGTGAACGACACGCTTTTCATCACCAAGTCCGCAAGTTTCGAGATACTGTCCGACCTCTCGTTCTCGACAAGTGTCTTTACGGACAAGGCCGAGTACAGCGCGAACGAAATCGCCACGATCACCGGCAAAGTCGAGAATCAGAGCCAGAACCACGTGTTCCAGAACTTGAAGATGACCGAGACGATTACCAACAACATCGGCGCGCAAGTGGGCTATTTCGAGGCGAATGTTCCGGCTATCCTGATCGACAACTTCGAGTCCCTTCAGTTCCAGTGGAACACGGCGTCGAACGAGGCCGGCGCATATACGGTCACTCAGCGGCTGTATGACAGCGCGGACCTGCTGACCCCGATAGCCGTGGTGACGGCGGCCTTCACGATAACCGCTGCGCCCGAGACCAATGTCGGTGTCTCGGGCTCGATTGTCGCGAACCCGCGCTGGATATACTATGGCCAGAGCCTCAATTTCGAGTATTCAGTCACGAACACCGGCAACGTCGAGTTCGTCAACGATCTCGATCTGAGTATTGTCGTAAAAGACCCGGTCACGCTCGCAACCGTTCACACAATCACGAACACAATCAGTCTCGCGGTCGGCGTCACCCAGTCCTTTATTGCGCCTTACATGAACGTCACACTCCCCGTGAAGAACAACTATGCTGTTTCGCTGCAGGCCGACTATGAGGGCAATGTCATTCCGATAGATAGCACGTCGTTCGATGTTATCGACAGCACTCCGCCCGAGACTCAACTGCTCACGAGCGAGCCGCTCTTCCTGCGCGACAATACGAACTATGCGAAGTCGAGTTGCTACTATTCTCTCATTGCGACCGACGATCTCTCGGGCGTCAATCGCACCGAGATCAATATCGACAGCGCGGGCTTCGTTCGCTACACGAATCCGGTTTCTTTCACACTGGGCGGACCGCACACAATTGATTATTTCTCCGTCGATAACGCCCAGAACGTCGAGGACACGCATCATTTCGGGGTTGTCGTCGACGACGTTCCGCCCGTGACGACTGATGATTATGCCGGCCAGCCGTGCACGAATGCAGGGACGGTAGGTATTACGCTCGTGGCGACCGACAACGCGAGCGGCGTGAGGACGACTTATTACAGCCTCGATGGCGGATCGCTGACGGAAGGCGTCAATGTCCAGATTGCGGGAGACGGCGTTCACACAATCTCGTATCATAGCGTGGATAACCTCGGAAACACTGAGGCCGCCAAAACGCGGACGGTTCAGATTGATGGGGTGGCGCCGGTCACCACGCATGACTACGCTTATGACGGACAGTGGAGAAACGACGCAACTGCAACAATCAACCTTACTGCGACCGACATTGGTTGTGGGGTCGACAAGACCTATTACATCGTCGACGGCGCTCCGGCCGTCATAGGGACGACGGTCGTCATCACCGCCGAAGGCGACCACACTGCAACGTACTACAGCGTAGATATGGCCGGAAATCAGGAAGCGCCGAAATCGATCAGCGTGAAGCTCGACTGGACTCCCCCTGTAACCGCGAATGACTACGGCAGCGCAGGCGTATGTGTGAGCGCGGACGCGGTGATCACGCTCAGCGCGTCGGATAATTTGAGCGGCATCGCACATACCTATTACTCGATAGACGGCGGTGCGCAAGTCGAGGGAACCTCGGTCAATATCACCGCCGAGGGTGACCACACTGTTGCCTATTACAGCGTCGACGTTGCCGGTAACACCGAGGGGACGCATACGCTCTCGGTTGTCATCGACAAGACCGCTCCTGCAACCATAGACGACTATACGAATGATGGAACTTGGGTAAACACCGACGCCAATATCACGCTTACGGCAAGCGACGCGCACTGCGGAGTGCAGGCAACTCGCTACAGCATCGACGGCGGCGCAGAGGTCACCGGCACGAGCATAATCATCACTGCCGAGGGCGCGCACACGGTCAACTATTACAGCGTCGATATCGCAGGCAATACCGAAGCCACCAAGAGCATCTCGGTCAAAATAGACAAGACCGCGCCCGTCACTACAAACGACTACGGCAGCGCAGGCGTATGTGTGAGCGCGGACGCGGTGATCACATTGAGCGCGTCGGACAATTTGAGCGGCATCGCGCATACCTACTACTCGATAGGCGGCGGCGCGCAGGTCGAGGGGACCTCGGTCAATATCACTGCCGAAGGCAACCACACTGTGACGTACTACAGCGTCGACGTTGCCGGCAACACGGAGGCGACGCACACGCTCTCGGTCGTCATCGACAAGACTGCTCCTGTAACCATAGACGACTATACGAATGATGGAACTTGGGTAAATACCGACGCCAATATCACGCTCACGGCAAGCGACGCGCACTGCGGAGTGCAGGCGACCCGCTGCAGCATCGACGGCGGCGCAGAGGTCACGGGCACGAGCATAATCATCACAGCCGAGGGCGCGCACACGGTCAACTACTACAGCGTCGATATCGCGGGCAACACCGAAACCGCCAGGAGCATCTCGGTCAGAATAGACAAGACCGCGCCCGTGACTGCGAATGATTACGGCAGCGCGGGAGTATGCGTGAGCGCGGACGCAGTGATCACATTGAGCGCGTCGGACAATTTGAGCGGCATCGCACATACCTACTACTCGATAGACGGCGGCGCGCAGGTCGAGGGGACCTCGGTCAATATCACTGCCGAGGGCGACCACACTGTCACTTACTACAGCGTGGACGTTGCTGGAAACACCGAGGCTTCTCATACCCTCTCGGTTGTCATCGACAAGACCGCTCCTGTCACGAGCCATGATTACCAGTATCACGACATATGGGTCAACTTCGACGCGAACATCACACTCACCGCCACTGACAACTTCTGCGGTGTCGCGGCCACCTACCACACGATCAACAATGGCGCCTCCTTGCTCACGAACCCATTCCTGATCTCGGAAGAAGGCGTTTCCATAGTTAACTACTGGAGCGTGGACATCGCAAACAACGCGGAGACTCCGAAAACCTTCATGGTTAAACTCGACAAGACCGCGTCGGTCACGACGCTGACGCCGGCGGTTGCACCCGTCCCATACGAAGGGAATCTGTACACTGTTCTCTCAAACACATACAGCCTGTCGGCGACCGACAACCTCTCCGGCATCGACCGCATTGAATATCGGATTGATTCGGGCCAGTACACGATGTACGCCGGTCCATTCTCTCTGCTGAGCGAAGGTCCTCACACGATCTACTACCGTTCGCTTGATATCGCAGGCAATCTCGAGTTCGAACAATCGCTGACCGTCACCGTTGTGGTTCCCAATCTGACCAAGCAACTCGCCTCCGAGCCGCGTGTGCTCATATGGACCGGCGAGGAAGAACTCAGCGCCGAAATCCCGCAGTTGGGTCCCGCATTCATTAACACCTCGGGCAAGCATCCGCTCGACTCAGGCATGCTCTTTGATCCGTTCACCGTAACGAGTGTGACCAAGACGGCCATCCAAGGCAACAAATTCAAAGTCCGCAGTCTCAGCGTCTCCGCCCCGTTCGATTTCTCACAGTTTTCGGGTGCGAATGTCACGGCGCGAGTGTACGACAAGTACGGGTTCATGGTCGATGAGGAGATTGTGAATTACAACAGCGCCGAGTTGCCTGTGGCGACTACGGATGCCAATCCGGGCCACAACAACGAGAACCTAGTCATCGACGCGATTTCATCCGGCGCCGTCAGTCTGACGTTCGGCACGACGACCCAACTCGGCGACGAATACCATTTCGTCGTCACAATCGAGAACGTGGCGCCCGCCCAGTATCCGCTGTTTATTCAGAACACGCTCTCGCAGGCCGGCATCCCGTTCACGACCGTCGTCAACCGGTCGGATTTCATCACCGAATTCCGTTCGGGCCTGCACAACGTTTATCTCCTTTACGGCGAGGAGCGGCACGCAAAGGACGCACCCGCCTCGCAAGGCCAGGAGGAACAAGAGGCTGAGGACAGGCTGATGAAGGAAATTCGCGAGGCTGTCTTCAAGGGCGACGGCCTGATCGTCATCAACTCCGGCGACGAAGGCGTCGGGCGTGGCCACCGTAATGATTCACGGCTGCGCGAGGCGATGGGCGGCAAGATCAAGGGGCAGTTCGCGGGGACCGACCATACTGTCACTCTCACCGGCAGCGTAGTCACCGACGCGGGAAGTGTGCAGGCGCCCGGCAGGGTTCTGATCTATGAGCCGGAAACGGCGCAGTCTGTGGGAAGCACCGACTTTGTCGAGGCGTCAACTAACGAAATCAAGGCGCTCTCGCTCAAGACCGCGTTCGCGTTCCTCGAGACACAAAGCTACACGATCACCGCGTCGCTCTATTCGCCGGACGGAAGCGTCCTGATAGATGAGGAAAACGTCTCCTTCAGCGGTGGCTTGCTGCCCTCGATAACCACGAACGCGCATTACGGAACGGTCGCAAGCGACATCATGATCGACCCGTTCCAGCCGGGACTCGTCCGCATAAGCCTCGTGAAAGAGGGCGGTGAGAGGCTTGATGATGAATATCGGTTCATGGTGGTCGTTTCCGACTCGACCGGCGTCGTGTACACCGCCGGCCCAACGAACGTCAATACGTCCGGTGGCCAGCCGCTCGAAATCGGAATGGACTTTGGCAGTTTCGAGGTTACGGGAATCAACGAAACTGCCACCGGCTATCTCCGCTACCGGGTCATTTCGCTAAGGGCGCCTTACGCATTCATCGCGAACGATTCTGTCTCACTTCGGGCGACCGTCTACAGTATGGACGGCGTCTCGATCGTCGATGAAGAGACCGCGGCCTTCAACACGGCGAATCTGCCCACGCCTGCGGTCAATTACATCCACGGGTCCCGCAATGGCGACCTCTCCATAGATCGGGTCACCGACAATGAACTCCACATTACCCTCACCGTGCCCGAAGACGCCCGACTGGCGAGTGAATACGTTTTTGAGATCGAGGTCGCCGACGGTGGCGGAACCACCCTCATTGGGCCCACTCGCATCCACACATCCGGGAGCCAGCCCATCGGCATCGGCTATGTGTTCGACAGTTACACGGTCACCTCACTGATCGAGGCGTTGGGCGCCAAACCGGCGGTCACGATGAACGATTACGGTCTTGGCCGCTCCGTGTTCGTCACCTTCGACGTTGAGCAATCAGCCGACGCCATGACCGATGATTCGCTGCTCAGGGCGTTGATATTGAAATCAACGGCCTATGCGGCCCCCTTCGTTCAAGCGCCGGACGCGCCGAGCGGCGTGTTCCAGATGACCATAAACGCCGAAAACGACGCCGCAATTCCGATCTCGGCGAATGTCACCGAGACGCTGCCTGCGAGCTTCGAGGTAATCGCCTCGGCCGGCGGCTTGGTCACTACGAACCCGGGCAATATCGAGATCGACTGGTCTTTGGACCTTGCGGGTAATTCCAGCGAAACGCTGTTGCTTGTGTTGCGCGCGCCCGGGACAACGGGGAATTACGATGCTGTCACCAATCTCGATTTCGATCTTGGCGACGGACGCCTCGAGCCGATTCCGCCGGTCCACATATCGCTCGCTCTCACGGCGGCGGCCGGCGGCAAGGCAAACGATGTTATTGCCCAATTGGATGCCCTCAGCATAACCTCGCAGCAAGACATCAACCGGCGGGACCAGGTGAGGGCGCTCATCGTATCGGCGCGCGACCGTGTCATCAACTCGCAAGATGACGTTCACGAAAACATTAAGGATATTCTCAAGGCTGGCGACGAACTCATCAAAATCGAGTCCGTCAACATTGGCGACGTCCGCGTCAGCCTTGCCGAACTCTTGAGGATTTACGAAATCGAATATTATCTGTACTAAGAAAGTGGAAAGTGTCTAAAGTGAGCTAAAATGCCTAAAGTTATGAAAAGATTGGGGGAAAAGGGGAAACGACTAAACGGGGAAACGGGGAGGATATGTTTGAAGGGGTTTGACAGTTTGAGGGTTTGAACTGCCAAACTGCCAAACCGGCAAACAGCCAAACTGGAGTTACAGCAACCGCCGACGAACGCCGATAAACGTAGATGAGAAGAAAAAAACGTTTGGAACACGAATTACACAAATTACACGAATGGGGCTTCAATGAAAAGCTCTCCTCCGTGTTCTCCGTGGTTCAATGCCTTGTCTTTCGTTTGATTCGTGTAATTCGTGTTCCAAGATTCTTTTGTTCTATTCGAGATATTCGTTTCGCATTCGTGTTCCCACAGTGAAGGCGAAAGGGCAAAGGCGAAAGGGAAATCCCCCTTCATCCCCCTTTGCAAAGGGGGAAAGAGGGGGATTTGAGAGATGGTTGTGACATCCGCGTTCATCTGCGTTCATCCGTGGTTCCAAGGTCTTTCTTCGCGAAACTTCGTGACCTTCGTGGATAAATAGGTTTTGAATCAGTGAGAATCAGCGCAATCTGCGGATAAGATATAGTTCTAATCCGCAATCCGAAATCCAAAATCCGCAATCGTTGGAGGCTTTTTACATGAATTACGACCCCATCATGTGGTTAGTCGTGAAAAAGCTGCGCGTCATCGCCATCGCAGTGCTCATCGCCTTCACGGCCCAGTCGCTCAACCTCGAGCTACTGCGCCGGTCGGCGTATGCCGAGGAGCCTCCTCCTCCGCCTCCTTCCGAGAATCCCGTCGGCGATGCGGACAAGCTCTTCGAGAACATCGAGAAGACTATTCGCTCGATCTCGGACGAACTCGCCGCCAGCCAGGCCTATACGACCGAGATGACCCTGCTCGAGACACAGAAGGCCACGCTCGACGGCCTCGAGCCACAGATCGTTTCCCAACTCGACTCCAAGCGCGCGGAACTTGTCACGAAATCACTTCCGGCCCTGATTCTCTCGCGCCACGACTCCTATGCCTCCGGCCTCCAGCAGAAAATCGACTCCGTCCAGCAGCACATGACCGAAATCATCGCGCAGAAGGAAGTTCCGAGCGCACTCGACCTCGAAATACAGGAAGCCATCAACTACTTCGAGATGAATTTCCATCGGCCCGCGACGGGCGTGGACACCGAGACGCTGCCGCACCGCGACAGTAACATCAATAAGGAAGGTCCGCTGGCGTTTCGCCATATCGGTCGCCGCACAATGCTCGCCTACGCCGGCTCTTCGATCAACAACATCATGGAGGGTGTCACATCGCCCTTGCCCCTTACGGGTGTTCCTGTTGAAGCCGACTCGAACACGGATTACCCCGAGGTCGCGGTCACGCCCGAGATCGAAGCGCTTGCAGAGATGCTCGAGAACAACCCGGTCAAGATTTATCAATACGTCCACGACAATTTCAAATACGAGCCCTACTACGGCCTTATCAAGAATGCGCATTTGACTCTCATGGACGGCGCGGGCAACGACGCCGACCTGGCGTCGCTGCTGATCACGCTCTTGCGCGCGAGCGGTTATCCGGCGCGTTACGTCTACGGCACAATCAATCTGCCGATCGAGCTTGCCGAGCAACTCATCGGTATCGAGGACCCGAACCTCGTGCTCACCGCTTTCCTTGACAACAACATCCCTGCCGAACTCGTGACTTCCGGCGGGCAGATCACCGGCATCCTGATAGACCATGCCTGGGTTCGTGTGTACCTCGATGCCTTCCCATATCGTGGCGCGTATAACATTGAAAACGAGGCGTGGGTCACGCTCGATCCGTCGTTCAAATTCATCGAATACGTTCCCAGCAGAGAAGTCGCCGACGAAGTCGGAGTCGACCCCGTCACGTTCCTTCAGGACATCACGCTACAAGCGGTCGTGGACGCTGCGAACCAGTACGCCACCGGCCTGCCGCACGATTTCATCATTGACCGGCTGCTGGAATGGGGCGGCGACGTGCAGGCGTTCGCCGGGATGAACGGTCTCGAGCCGGTCGAGTTGTTCCGCACACAAGTGATCACGGGCGAGGAATACGGCATCCTTCCGTTGAGCCTGCCCTATACCGTCAACTCGCTGCAGGGCGCGTTCTCGCAACTGCCCTCGACCGTCAAATATCAGGTCGAGGTCGAAGTCGAGGACGTCAACGGCCTCTCGCTTCTGAGCTATTCGACTGATACTGTCTCGCTGGCGGGCAAGCGCGTCACTCTCTCCTACGCGCCTGCAACCGCTGACGACGCCGCTGTCATGAACGCATACCGGAATGAAACCGAGATGCCGGCGTATATCGTCGACCTCAAGCCTCGACTCATTGTCGAGGACCATGTGGTCGCGACCGGCCCATCCGTCAGCATGGGCTATGACCAGCGTCTGAAGGTCACGTTCACCGCTCCGTTCGGCAATCCCGAGAGTGTGACCGACCTCGTGCGCGCGGGCAGTTATAACGCGATTGCGCTGAATCTGCAGAACGTTTCCGGCGGCTACCTCGAGGAGCGCCTGAGCCGGTTGGCCGACGCCCGCGAGGGCTACGAGCGCGGGAGCAGCTTCATCACGCGCGATGACCTCATTGGCGAGACCCTGAACTGTATCGGTCTGAACTATTTCTATCAAGTCGACAAATTGAACGAGATCACCGCCGGCAGCCTCGGCGTACTCATTAGCCGCGAACCCTCGATGGCGCTTGTCTCGTACGAGCTCAAGCGAATCGGAGAGTTGGTCGACCCGTATACGGCCACGGCGCCGGCTGTCACGATCGACGTCGATCGCGATGTCTATATCCCGATCTCGACGACCGGCTCGCCGGTTGCCGAGAACCAGTTCCTGATCACGAGCGCGCTCGCTAGTTCGGCCCTCGAGCACATCTGCCTCGAGCAGTCGCTCAGGGGCACGGCCATCTCGACCGTCCGCATGATCCAGGCTGCGAACGAGACTTTCATGCCCATTTATACAATAGACTCCGCCAACATCAACTCCGTTTTGCCGAACCTTGTTGATATGAGC
>JACRIR010000013.1 GCA_016215705.1 Candidatus Poribacteria bacterium
CGTTCATCGGCAGGCTGACCCCGCCTCAGAGGGGGAAGTCCCGCGCCCCGCAGGATTCCAAAAGCAATTGGATACTTTAAGTCCAACAATTTATGAAACGAAACACGAATTCCTGCGTCACTGCGTCACCTGCGTCACCAATCGCCTCAAAAAGCTCTCCAAGACCTACCCTTTCCGGCTTCAGAAGTCATTACCAACACCACACTTCCAACTCCCCTTTCGCCTTGCTCCTTGCTCCTTTCGCCTGCCCGATCTTCATCGGGCTATCGCGTCACCAGCGCGTCACCCGCGTCACCTCGCGTCACGCTTCGCTACATTATTCATCATTCATCAGTTTCTTAGGAGCGAAGCAATCTTTCTTTGTGATTTCGTGGTCAGTCTCTTCGGTCCCCCTTTTGACCTTTTCCCCGTTTCCCCTTTTACCCCTCTTCTTTGGCTTTCCCTTTCGCCTTGCGCCCTGAGGCTTCCGAAGTCCCGCACTTTGCGGGATTGCTCCTTTCGCCTTCTCTCCCCCCCGTGTCCCCAATGGCTTAGTATCGTTGGATTTTGCCTCTTCTTGGCCTTTCTCTGCGCCCTTTGCGCCTCTGCGGTGAAAAGATTTTTTTGGGATAGCAGCGCCCGTGGGCGACTTCGCAACCTGCCAATATGGTATAATTTGCGCCGGTGAGCGGATATGGAAATCCTTCTTCTCGAAGTTTGGCAGCAACCCTGCTCCCGAAGATGTCTCGGTGTTCTCGGTGCCCTCTGTGGCGCAATAGTTTTCGATGTTGGTTTCGTTCGTGCGATTCGCGCCGCCTTGCGAATTCGTGATTGCAGTTTCTCCGGATTCTCTGTGGCAAAAGAGGTGATCCTTTGCGATTCTTGATTATAGATGGCTATTCATCCCAAAGCCGCGAGCGATTGAGCGCGGCAGGCATGACGCTTGCCTCTGGACTCCACGCTCAAATGCTGCAGCGTTACGACCCAAATGCGGCATTCGATGTTCTCTTCCCCGCCGATGCGAACACCCGCATACCATCAAAAGATGATCTCCGAGCATACACAGGAATCATATGGACCGGATGCGACAAGACCCTGGCCGATTCTCATGGTCCGGACCTGCAAAAACAATTGGACCTCGCACAGAGAATACTGCAGGCGGAAGCGCCTTGCTGGGGCACTTGCTGGGGGATTCAGATAATGGCCGTCGCGGCGGGCGGAAAAGTCGGGCGCAACCCGAATGGAAGAGAAATCGGTCTTGCGAGAAAAATCAAGCTTACATCGGAAGGTCGAGCGCATCCCATGTACGCCGGCAAGAACGAGGTTTTCGATGCCCTAGCCAGTCATTCCGACATCGTGACAATCGTTCCTCCCCATGCTGTAATACTCGCCTCTAATGATTATAGTGCTGTGCAGGCCATGTCGTTCTCTTACGGAAAAGGGATTTTCTGGGGCGTGCAGTATCATCCGGATTTTGATATCTATCAAGTGGCAAGGCTGATGATCGGCAGAAAAGAAGCTCTCATATCAGAAGGCTTCTTTCAGGACAGCCGGGATTTCGATTCCCATATCGAGCGCATGGAGACGCTTGCCCGCGAACCGAAAAACAAGTGTCTGCGCTGGCAACTCGGAGTTGATGAAGACATCCTCTCCGCCGATATGCGCCAGCGCGAATTCGCCAACTGGCTGAAGCTGTTCGCCACGGAAAACACCGAGAACACGGCGCGGCGGGGCCGCAACCAAACAGATCGCATCGGGCGCGATGAATCGCGCCCCTGCGGGATCTCTTGATTTATGCTCGTAGGGGCGCAATTCATTGCGCCCTTGCAATCTGAATGCGTGAGGTTCGCATATGAAAATCACGACAAGAATTGGTGATTCTGAGGACGAGTAGTTCAGAGGGCAAGAGATAAGAAATCTCTCAGTGATCTCCGTGCCCTCTATGGCTTGGAATTTTGGAAGGAGACTGAATCGTGAAAGATGTTGTCAGGTTCTCATTCCCGACCACCATCTACTTTGGCCCGGGCGCGTTAGAGCAACTGCCGTTGTGCCTTGAAGAGGTCGGCGTAACAAAGCCTCTCCTGGTCACGGATAGCGGACTGCCAAAGACCGGGGCGTTCAACATGGTCGAAGCCGTCCTCAAACAATCCCGAATGCGCTTTGCACTCTTTTCTGATGTGCATCCCAATCCGCTGATAGAGGACGTCGAAAGAGCAGCCGGAGCTTACAGAACCAATGGCTGCAACGGCGTCATCGGCCTCGGCGGCGGAAGCGCTCTCGACGCGGCCAAGGTCATGCCGGTCGCAGTCACTAATAAGGGATCGCTCACCGACTACGATGTCCAGACCGGCGGCAATACGCAAATCAAAGGGCCTTTGCCCGCTGTGATAGCAATCCCCACCACCGCCGGCACAGGCTCCGAAGTGGGAAGATGTTCCGTAATCACCGATCCGCAAGCAAACAGGAAGTTCCTGGTATGTCATCCGGAGATGATGCCCCGTCGCGCCATTCTCGACCCGGAGCTGACCGTAGGGCTGCCCGCGCATCTCACGGCGGCCACAGGAATGGATGCCTTCACCCATAACCTCGAAGCTCTGACGGTCGACATGTTCCATCCCATGTGCGACGCAATTGCCCTGAAGGGCATCGAATTCACCGCGCAATATCTCGAGCGCGCAGTCAAGAATCCAAAGGACATAGAAGCGCGCGGACATATGATGATCGCGGCCATGATGGGCGCCGTCGCCTTTCAAAAAGACCTCGGCGCCGCTCACTCTATGGCTCATCCGTTATCCACCCTGTGCGGCGTTCATCATGGATTGGCAAACGCAATCTGCCTCGTTCCCGTGATGAAGTTCAATCGCGATATCGTTGCCGCCAAATATGCGGAGGTCGCCCGCTGCTTCGGCACAGACATCAGCCGCTTATCCAAACTCGAAGCGGCAGACAAAGCCATTGAGGCGGTAGCGGACCTTAATCGGCGTATCGGAATCCCCGGCTCGTTAGCCCAGGTGGGGGTGACCAAAGACCAATTGCCGGTCCTCGCTAAGAAGGCATTTGAAGATATTTGTCATCAGGCAAATCCCAGACTCTGCAGCGAGCAGGATTTTCTTAAGCTGTTTAAGGAAGCATTTAGGCACAGTTGAACCAAAGGGAGAACACATCGATGTTTCTGCTTCCGGTTTTGGGTTCTATGTCCCCCTTTATCCCCCTTTGCAAAGGGGGAAAGAGGGAGATTTCGCCTCTCGCCTGCTCCGCGCTCTCGGCGACATGGTGGTTAATCCCATTCTTGTGTCTCCAACCAGGAACCAGGAACCAAAAACCAGGAATTTCCTATAATGCCTAACGGTTTTAGTAGAATCATTCTGAAGATCGACCTCGGCGGCCCACGAGTGGAACGCCGGCAGTTCGATGAAGCTTTCTACCGGATGTATATGGGCGGCTCGGCCATCGGAGCATATTTTCTGCTCAAAGAGACAGAACCTGATACGGACGCCCTTAGCGAGGGAAATGTTTTGACAATTGCATGCTCCGTCACTACCGGCGCGCTCGTAAGCGGAGTCAGCAGGTTTTGCGTCACGGCCATTTCTCCGGAGACCGGCGCTATCGGCGACAGCCAGGCCGGCGGCAGTTTCGGACCTATGCTAAAACGCGCCGGCTTCGACGCAATCGTCATCACCGGTCGGGCCAGGCAACCATGCTATATTCTCATTGACGATGACAACGTACAAATAAAAGATGCGGCTGATCTGACCGGCAAGTCCGTTCTGGATGTCCACGATATTCTTTCAAGAGAATATGGGAACAAGAACATAAGCGTTTTGCAATGTGGACCTGCCGGCGAGAAACTCGTTCGATTCGCATGTCTTCTGGCTGATCTGAATGACGTCGCCGGACGAACGGGGATGGGCGCGGTGTTTGGCTCCAAAAACCTTCGCGCCATTGTTGTGCGCGCTTCAAGAAACATTGATTTCGCAGACGCCGAAGGTCTGAAACAGCTTGCCCGCGTCGCTTCCGGGAATCTGCCCAAAGCGGAGTTTCCAACTACGCTCGCCAGGTATGGAACGCCCGGCGTACTCGGCTTCCAGGCCCAATCGGGCAACCTTTGCACGCATAATTATTCAAGAAGTTTTCATGAAGACTACAACAAGCTTGACGGCTCCGAATTCGAACCCGCGATGGGCGCCGGCAAGACGACATGTTTCGCCTGCATTGTCGGCTGCCGAAAAAAGGTGAAATGCCGGGAGCCCTACGAAGTGACGGACAGGCTCGGCGGACCGGAATTTGAGACCCTTGGTTTGTTGGGCTCCAACCTTGACATGACCGATCCGGTGGCCGTCGCCAAAGCCAATGAGTTGTGCAACAACTATGGGCTCGACACCATCACTATGGGCGGCTTGGCATCTTACCTATTTGAATCTGTGGAAAAGGGCCTCATCTTGACAGTGTCCGACGAATTCGATTTCGAGCCGGCATTGTCAGTGGGGACACGGCACGCCGTGCCACCACAACAGCCTGCGCTCAGATTCGGCAATGCAGAAGCGTTGCTCTGGCTCATCGAGCGCGTGGCCAATCGCAAGGGCATAGGCGACATACTGGCGGAAGGATTCGATGCCGCCGTCAAGAGATTCGGCCCAGCGACAGCGCCTTACGCAATCAACGTCAAGAACCACGCCCTGGCCGTTCACATGGCGCAGGTCAAGCCCAGCCAGGCGTTGATGTACGCGGTATGTCCCATCGGCGCCGACCACATGTCCTCGGAACACGACTGGCTTTTGGCCTCCGACTCGGAAGCATCCAAAGGTCTCGGAATCCTTGGCCGAGGCACACGGGAAAGTTGCGACCTCGACAAGGTTCGCATGACGGTCTACTCCCAGTATTACTATAGTCTGCTCGATACGCTCTGCTTGTGCATGTTCTGCTGGGGACCCGGAAACCTTTTCAGTTACAACCATCTTGAACAGCTTGTGCGCGCCGCCACTGGCTGGGAATGCACTTTCTGGGAATTGATGAAAGTCGGACAACGCCGAGTCAACATGATGCGTCAGTTCAACGCCAAGAGGGGTTTCTCGCGCAAAAACGATACGCTGCCTGACAGGCTGTTCGAGCCGTTGCCGGACGGACCCGCCAGGGGGAAATGTGTTGACAAGGATAACTTCTCACGGATGCTGGATCAATACTATGCTCTAATGGGTTGGGACCAGCGCTCAGGCAACCCAAGCCAGGGTGTCCTTCTTGAGTTGGGACTCGAGTGGACAATCTGAGAACCAACTTTTCGCCACAAGAGAGCGCCGTGATATGAAAGAGGAAAAACTAACTGGACTACTCACTTTCAAAGTCGCGAATTTCCATCGTGATTTCCCTGCCGTCTTTTTTGGAAGTTGAATGGCCACGGCGCGATGGACCGCGAAGGGGACTGTCCCTATTTACGGGCCGAGTTCTTTAGGCCGTAGAATAGGGATTGTCCCCGAAGCTTTGGTTGCGGCTATGCCGGGCTGTGAACTCGGTGATGTCCTCTGTGGCAAGAATAAATCTGCGGAAAGGCGACAAACATGAAACCGAAAAAGAATAGCGCTTTGCCCGAGTGGTTCACTAAGGAAGATATCGAAACCGTGATATTCGCTTTTCCCGACGTGTTCGGTCGCCTGATGGGAAAACGGATGACCTTAGATCATTTTGTCAGCGACGCGCTCGAATCAGGAATGCACGCATGCAGCTATCTCATGACCGTCGATATCCCCATGCAGGTGGTCGAGGGATTCAAGATCGCAAGCTGGCAGACAGGCTTCGGCGATTTCTGCATCCGGGCCGACCTCGGCACAATCAGAAGACTCCCCTGGCAACAAAAGACCGCTGTCGTACTCGGCGATATGCTGCATCACGACGGCAAACCGGTGGAAGAATCACCGAGACGCATTCTCTCCAGACAGATTCAAAGGCTTGCCTCAAAGAATCAGAAAGCGTTTCTCGGCTCCGAACTCGAGTTCTTCCTCTTCGATGAGACATACCATGGCGCGCGAAACAAGAGCTACCAAAACCTGACGACAGCGTCGGATTATTCGATAGACTATCACATCTTGCAGCCGGGCAAGGATGAGGATATTCTTCGACGGCTCAGGAACGAGATGACCGCCGCCGGCATCACGGTCGAATGCAGCAAAGGCGAAACAGCCGACGGCCAGCATGAAGTGAATCTGCTCTATAGCGAAGCGCTGGAAATGGCGGACAGGCATGTGCTCTATAAAGCCGGCGCAAAGGACATCGCTTTCCAGCAGGGAAAAGCGGTCAGCTTCATGGCCAAGTTGAACACCGCCCAGGCCGGCAACGGTTTCCACATTCATACCAGCATCTGGGACACCAATAAGAAGGCGAATCTATTCTGGGATGAGAAAGCTTCTGCGCCCAGCCGATTGTTCAAACAGTTTCTTGGCGGCCTTCTGGCTTACAGCCGCGAACTGACGTACTTCTTTGCGCCGACCATAAACTCCTACAAAAGATTTCAGGCCGGCTCGTGGGCGCCGACCGCCATCGTGTGCGGGCAAGACAACCGCACATGCGGCTTCAGAATTGTAGGCCACGGCAACTCATTGCGGATCGAGAACCGCATGCCCGGCGCCGATGCGAACCCTTACCTCGCTTTTGCTGCAACACTTGCAGCCGGCCTGAAGGGCATCGAAGAAAAACTGGATTGCGGTCAGATTTACATGGGCAATGCCTATGCCGATTCGACACTGCCGCGTTTGCCGTTTTCACTTGAAGAGGCTGTAAGCCTTCTTGATGCGAGCAAGCTCGCTCACGAGGCCTTTGGCAACGAAGTGGTCGATTTCTATGTCCACACCGCTGCTTCCGAAGTCAAGGCTTTTGCACAAACCGTCACCGATTGGGAAAAAGCGCGCTACTTCGAGCAGATATAGAACGTTGCTACAGAAAAGTAGCGCTGAAACCGACAAAAACAAGCTTGACAGAGCGATAGCAGAGAGGACAACGTGACCGACGAGAAAAGACAATCGCCTATGTCCTTCATTTCCGCCCGAAGAGAAAGCAATAGGGCCAACGCTATGGTAAGAAAACTGATGCTCGTTTGCTCTCTGGTCGTCAGTCTCTTGCTGCCGTCGAGGCTATTGGCAGAAGAGCTTGTAAGGTTGGTGATAGAAGAGAGCGCTAAAGAGAACACGTTGTATGTGCAGAATGACGGGCCGGTTGATATCACCGTCAGCTTCAAGTTCACACTGAGGAACGCGGAATTAGATCAAAGTCGGACCACATTTGTGGTCCACCCGAAAGAGACGGCCCTTGCTTTTCGGGTCATGAGAAAGACGCGGAACGCACCGTGGAACTACTCATATGAGTGGCACTACAGATTGGGGAATATTGATGCTCGACATGATGATGGTTTCAATTACAGATTACCTTTTGAGGAAGGCAGGAAGGTGTGGGTGACACAAGGATTCGACGGCAAATTCAGTCACCAGGGTGAGTGGAGGTATTCAATTGATTGGCGGGTTCCGGAGGGAACGGCTGTTCACGCAGCGAGAAAGGGGACTGTCGTTGCGACGCAATCCCGGTATTCGGAGGGTGGGCCGACAACTGAATTCGAGGAAAAAGCAAACTACGTGGTGGTCGCGCATGATGATGGCACGCTCGGATTCTACGTTCATCTCAAGAAGGATGGAGTGGTCGTCAGCGTCGGCGAAAGAATACGAGAAGGACGGTTGATCGGTTATTCCGGCAACACGGGTTATTCCACGGTGCCACACTTGCATTTCAGCGTGTACAAGCCAAAAGACGGATGGAAGACCGAGTCAATACCAATAAGATTCAGGACCGAAGAGGGTTCCGGCATCACCCTGGAGGAAGGCAAAGAATATACGGTGTCAAGATAGACCGTGCTCTCACAGGCGACATCCCGGGAAACACGCAGCTCCAATAAATAAGGGAGCGGGAGACGAAATGCAGAACACTGACCGACCGAGAGAGAATTCACACGACTGGCTTGCGTCCATGCGCGACGGAACCGAAAAGAGATTCCTGGCCGGAACCCGCGAGCATCCGGAAGAACTGGCAAGCGCGGCCAGATTCTTTCTGGAATTCGTCCGCGGATTCAAGGTCCTCGGGGCGCTCGGGCCATGTGTGACGGTCTTCGGTTCCGCCCGGTTTCCCGAAGAGCATCGTTATTACAGGCTGGCGCGCCAGCTCGGGAACAGACTTGCGGCGGAGGGGTTTACCGTGATGACGGGTGGCGGACCCGGCATCATGGAAGCGGCCAACCGGGGCGCCAAGGACGCAGGCGGACTCAGCATCGGCTGCAACATAGAGCTTCCTCTCGAGCAGAAACTGAATCCATATCTTGACCGCTTCGTGGAATTCGAACATTTCTTTGTGCGCAAAGTCATGCTCGTGAAGTATTCGCAGGCCTTCGTGGTGATGCCGGGAGGATTCGGCACCCTCGACGAGGTTTTCGAAACATTGACATTGATGCAAACGAACAAGATCGAGGCGTTTCCTGTCGTCGCAATGGGGAGGGATTTCTGGGGCGAGTTCAGAGAGTTCCTGCGCCACACATTAGTTGCGGAGGGAACAATAGCCGCCGCTGACCTCGATCTTATTCATGTCACCGACTCCGTTGACGAAGCGGTGGCAATCATTCGACACAGGACTTAGAACTCTTCCACCGGCTTCAATTCGACTTCGGGATATATCTGTCCGTGGCACGGCGGCATTGAGTTGTAGACCCAATCTATGTCGACGGCGCCCATCCGAAAAAATCTGTATCTTTTGAATCCCGCGAACGTCCCTCGCACGAGAACGTCCTCCATTCCCATAGTTAGGCCGAACACGGCGACGTGTGCGCCCTTCGGGATTTCGCTGAGTTCCTCGCCATAGGCTCGCGGTGAAAAGACCAGCCGCCTGCTATCGGCCGCCTGGCACTGAATGACTGGCGCAATGATCGGGAATCCATCGCCGCCGACGTAGGCGATGAACTTGAGTGAATCCAGCTTGTTGAATAGGTCTTCCGCGAACGGCTTGAGAATGCGTTCCTTTATCCCTGTCGCAGCGGCGCCCTTGGCAAACTTAGTGATAAGCGCGGCGCGGGTGATGAGAGGAACCGGCAGTCGTTCGCCGTCCGAAGTTTCCACGAGGTCGAGATAATGGACGGTGTTTATGCCGAAGTAAGCGTTGTACCGGAACAAAGGCATTTCGTTATACTTTTCATATTCAGGGCCGTCTTTTCTCGTATGAGTCCACTTTGCTTTTCCGCGCCAAATCTTTCTATCGAGGGTCATTATCAAGAACGCGACTTTGGGATTTCGCTGAATATACTGCTTGCTCATTCCTTTGCAGAATTCTCCGAGGGTCAACTGTGCGGGGCTTGCCGCCATTATCGAAGTGATGAGAGAAATGTGCGGGAGCCCCTGCGGGCTGACGCCGGCGACAAGTCCGATTTTCTCCGCAGGCTCAAACGCCTTGATTTCTTCTGCGCTGAAGAGTGTTCTTGTGTTCAAAGAGATGTCTCCAACATTGCATGCCTAGATTCACCCTTATCCTCGTCCAATTTGGTCGAGCCGCTCCAGCGCACTATCTCGGGTTTCGTCACTGAATCACGAGCGATCTCTGCCAACTCTTCCATAAATTCTTTCGTCAACAGTTCGGCATTCTTAAACGGCCAATCGAGCCCAAGTCGAACGTACTTATCCCGGCAAAGGTTGTTGAATGCGCACAAGTCCCAGCGGCTCACCGTATCATGCAAACGTGAAGCGATGAACTTGCCTATGCCCCTGATATTGTCTTCTCTCGCGGTTGCCCCCGGGATGATCGGAGTCCGCACCCATAAGTGATCGGGCTGCGAGCATATCAGCATATGTTCCGACACTCGAACAAGGTTTTCCAGGATCTTCTCGTTGGGCTTGCCCGTGAATTGCCTGTGCTTGTCAGCATCAATTTCCTTAATGTCAAACAGGACCATATCCACGTGAAACAATATCCTATCGAGGACGTCTCTTGAGCACATACCGCAGGTGTCAAGAGCCGTATGTATTCCCGCCTTTTGGAGGCGCATAAGAAAATCTTCGACAAACTTTGCCTGCACGGTAGGTTCGCCGCCAGACACAGTGACACCGCCGCCAGACTTCTCGAAATAAGCCCTGTCCTTGACGACCTCTGCGGTCAGTGAGTCGAGCGTCCATCTTTTTCCGAGAAGCTCGAGCGCGTTGGAAGGACATGCTTCGGCGCATGTGCCGCAACCTTTGCACATGTTTCGATCGATGAGAACGCCGCTTTCCGTGAACAACAAAGCACCGTTGGGGCACACATCCCGGCATGTCTTGCACCCGATACATCTGGAACCGATCCAATGCAGTTGCGGATGCAGTGATATGCTTTCCGGATTATGACACCACGAGCACTTCAGGCTGCAACCTTTGAAGAAGACGGTTGTTCGAATGCCCGGCCCGTCTTCAGTGGACATTCGCTGTATTTCAAGAACGACGCCCTCGGAGATATTGGATTTTTCTTGCTCGGACATTATTTTCCTATTGCCCTGACTTTCGACCTTGCACCTTCGACTTTCGACTCCTTCACATCCCGCTATGACTAATCCTCTTTATCACTTCGTTCTGGAGCTCTTTGCCGACTGTGGTGAAGTAAGCGTTGTAGCCGGTTATCCTCACCAAGAGATGGCGATAATCCTGCGGATGCTTCTGCGCATCGCGCAGCATCTCAGGATCGAGCATGTTTAGTTGAAGCGCGGTTCCCCCATTTTCGACGTAGCCCCTCAGAAAGGCCTTGAATTTTTCCTTGTGCTCGGGGTCGCACATGATTGAAGGATTGAAGGTTATGGTGTGGCTGGCGCCGTTCGGAAGCATGTTCAGGTATCCGTCCCAGTCGCCGTTTCCGTAGGTCGCCTTTCCGCCCAGGGCTTTTCCGACGGAGTTGGCGTTGGCGGTCGGCCCGTTGATATCCGCTCCATTGGATGGGCATATCGCGTTCGAGAGGAACTGTCCCATCGGCCTTCCGTCGGCGCTCGCAGCCATGACATATCCATCTCCTGCCCAGTAATTCCAGCTCAGCATGCCAGGCCGGAACCGGCGATTCGTTGACGCGGTCTTGTGCTTCCACGTCTCCTCGCACCAGAGGCTCATGACCCTGGCCGCCATTTCGTCGGCAGCGTCGTCATCCCTGCCGTACTTTGGCGCTTTGTTTTTCGCAATAGCCTGAAGCTTTTCGTGACCGCGCCAGTTTGCCTTGAGCGCGTTTATCAGTTCGGCCATGGTACATGCCTTCTTGTCGAAAACGAGATACTTTATGGCGAGCAAAGAATCAACCGTCGTTGCGTAGGTCACCGCTTCGAGTGTGGTAAAGCTGATCTCCGCCCCTCCCTGCGTTATATCGAGGCCCTTTTCTGCGCATCCTTTGACAAGACATGAGAGATATGGAGTAGTGAAGAACTTCGACCGAAGCGCCTCGGAGAATTCGTAGGTCTCGGCGCACTTTTGGACGATATACCGCGTCTGCTTTTCGTAGGCATTCCAGAACTCATCCCAGGTTTTGAAAGTCGCGGCGTCTCCGGTGGCGGGGCCGTCCTGTCCGATCTCTTCGGTCTTGCCGGTGATTCGATTTACGTACGGCAGCAGGTCTTTGCCGCCCGTGAGCGCGAGTTCGACAGCTTTGAGCAGGTTGAGATTGTTGTCCACGGTGCCCGACCTGTCGTTGCCGACCATTGTGTTTTCGAGGCAGCCGACGGGCGCGTAGTCGTGCGCGTTGCTCTCGTTTACGAGATGGGTGATGCCGGCCTTCTTTGCCTCGAGCATCATGCCGGCCATCGAGCGCTCGTCGAAATTCAGGAGAAAGGGGGCTCCCTGGCTTGATGAGACCATGTCAACAATCTTGTCGAGGAGTTTGTCGGGTGAGTTGCGGTGCAATCTCACGTTGGGTTTCGGTTCGAGGATGGGGGTCATCTCGTCGATGACCTCAAGGATCGCATAAGTGAGGTCATTGGTCATATCCTGGCCGTCCTTGCCGACGCCCGAGAGTGTGATAAGTTGGCCGAAGCCTGCGGTGATGCCCTGGTTGCCGTTGCGGATCATGGCGTCATAGGCCGTATTACAGTGAACCCAGAAGCATTTCAGAATCTCTTTGCCGAACTCCCGGTCCATTCCGTGAGACAACGAGTATTCCCAGTAAGGCAGAAGGTATTGGTCAATTCTGCCGAATGAGACACCGGGGCCCGGGTAGTTCTCATCGCTCATGACGAGCATGTGATTCAGCCACAGGGCCTGCACCGCTTCCCAAAAAGTCCGGGCGGGTTCCCACGGGACTCTGTCGAGATTCCGCGCCGTTTGTGAGAGTTCTTCTTTTCGGGTCGGGTTCGATTGCTTCGCGGAGAGGCCCCGGCAGAGGTTTGCGTATTTTGCCGCAAGCTCTTTAGACATGGTCGCGGAAGTCATCATGGCTCTGATCTGCGCGCCTGCGGAACCGTTTTGTTCGCTTTTATTCAGGCGATTGCGCTTGGTCTCGAGGTCGGCAAGAATTCCTTTCCAGCCGAGTTTGAGCGCGCGTTCATGGCCGGGGATGAGGTGGCCGCTTGTGCTGCCGGAGTTGCCATAGCCGTGGTCGTGGAACCACTTCATTTTTGTCCTGGCGCCGTCCTTCCCGAGTGTCAGCCTGTCGTACTCCTCGGTCTCTTTCCTGGTCAGGCACATCGAGGTCTGTATGTTGAATCGGCCGCCGGCCAAGAGATCACCGGGAAGCATGTCTTGTGGCAGATAGCTCACCATCACTTCTTTTACAAACCATGCCCTCCTCTCGGGTAGGCTCCATGACCAGAAATCCTTGTGCAGTTTTACGTTTCGCGCCGCCTGACGGTACGATGCCCGCATGGTCTGAAGGAAAACATAAACCTCGGGGATGATGTAGTATGTGAGTTCCTGAAACTGGATGTCCCAGGGTGTGCCTGTGCTCCAAGCGGTGAACTCGTTGTTCCAGGCTCTCTCGGCGCCCTTGAAGTAGTAATCTCTAAGCCAGGAGATTCTGGGCGAGAGGTATTTCGCCACCTTGATTTTGTGTTGCGTTTCTTTCGCGGTGAGAACGCTCATGGTTGCCTCCGTAACGGATGATGTTACCGACAGATATCATTATACCAAATCCGAAGAAGAAGATGGGAACACAAATCTTCTGATTTTTGGGGATTCCCTTGTTCAGCCTTGGAAGGGAGGGTGGTAGTCAGGCGGTTTGATAAGGCGTTGAACCCAGGCCAGCAGCTCTTTTTCTCCAAACGGTTTACAGAGAAAAGCGTCGGGGTCGAGTTCTTCTGTTTCTTCCGGATAGGCGGTGATAAGGACAACTGGAACATCTTGAAAGAATATCTTGATGTATTTGAGAAGAGAGATGCCATCCAGGCAAGGCATTCGAATATCGGTCAGGACAAGGTCTGCTTTTCGGGCATGGAGCATGCGGATGGCCTCAAGCCCTTCGCACGCCTCATATACATTGTAGCCGGCCTGGAGTAAAACGCGGGCTATTTGTCGCCTCTGTATGGAGTCGTCCTCCACAACAAGTATTGTGCTTGCGGACATGGTTTTTGTTCTTTCCAAGCTTTTCACAGGCAGTGCGGATATGGGACAATCGTCCTCCTCAGATTCATTATGTCAGAAAACGGGACACGAGACAATTGAGAAGTTTCTGAGAAGGAGGGGGAATGGGGAAAAAGGACACGGAGCAGGACGGATTTGGGCAATGCCGCAATAATGTAGCGTGGAGGAATTGTAAGCCAAGACATTGATTGAGCAACGGCGGAAGCGTTATACTTATTTAGGTTGCGGCATGGTCGGGCATATTCCTTTGACGTCGGAGGCCAAGGTGTCCGAGTGCCGTGCTAACTTTGTATGGTTCATGTCCAGAAGATATGGATTTTCGCTCCCGTTCAGGTTGATGGCAAGCTTTAGCGGGAATGACAAAAGCTTGGTAATTTCTCGAGTTCCATGTCTCGCGTCGGCAGGGAAGCCGTGGGAGTTCATTTGGTCAAGAGGTCGTAAAGTGTTAGAGTAAGGATATGCCAACAATATCGTCCAATAATCCGAACCTTTTTCTTCCGGTCACTCGTGATGAAATGCATGCGCGCGGGTGGGATCAGGCAGACATTATCCTTGTTACTGCTGATGCGTATGTCGATCACCCCGCTTTCGGCGCCGCGTTGATAGGCAGGTGGTTGGAGAAATTGGGTTACCGGGTGGCTATACTTGCCCAGCCGGACTGGCGAGACGCGGACGCTTTCCGTATTTTCGGGCCTCCCCGGCTATTTTGGGGGATTACGTCGGGCGCTATCGATTCGCGGCTTAACGATTATGCTTCGATGGGGCATCGCCGGAAGAAAGACGCCTATAGCCCCGGTGGAGCTTTGGGGCTCCGCCCGGGACGCCCCCTCCTGGTCTATTCAGCCCGTGCGCGGGAGGCATTTAAGGGAATCCCGATTATTTTGGGCGGTCTTGAGGCCAGTATTCGCCGAGTTGTTCACTATGACTATATCGAGAACAAACTGAAAAGAGCCGTTCTGGCTGACGCGAAAGCGGATTTGCTTGTGCACGGCATGGGCGAGCGCGCCATTGAAGAGATTGCGCAACGACTGAGCGACGGCCAATCTGTCGCCCGATTGACGGACATACCGGGAACCGCGTACAGAGTTACAGGCAAAATGGATGCGCCGGACAATGCAGTGCGACTGCCTTCACTGTCGCAGCAGGAGGAAGATCACAGCAAAGTAATGGCTGCCCAAATGGCGTATCAAGCCCAAGGGTATCCGTACGGGCTGCCGGTAATCCAGGATCAGGACCCGGGCACAATCGTGGTAATGCCGCCGTCGCAGCCACTGAGCGGCTCCGAAATGGACGAACTATATGATCTGCCTTTTACTCGCAGATGGCATCCTCGTTATGACAAGCTTGGCGGCGTGCCGGCGCTTGAACCGATTCTTTTCTCGATAACGACGCATCGAGGTTGTTTTGGCGGCTGTTCGTTTTGTTCCATTCATCTTCATCAAGGCAGACATATTTGTTCGCGTTCCATCGAGAGCTTGCTATCAGAAGCAGACTCTTTCAGGCATCACCGCCAATTTCGCGGCACTATCAGCGATATAGGCGGTCCGACAGCCAATATGTACGGCGTGAAGTGCAGCCATTCTGGCGATTGCCGCCGGATTAGTTGCCTTGCTCCGACGGCGTGCAAACATTTCAAGGCTGGCGCCGAACCATTAATAAACATGATGGAATCATTTCTGAGATGGCGGAATCGGCAGTCAGCGCCAACAAATATATATGTCGCTTCAGGCATTCGCCACGACCTGGCTCTTCAAAGCAATGAATACATCAGTCTTCTGGCCCGGCATTTTGTGGGGGGTCATCTTAAGGTAGCCCCCGAACATTATTGCCCAAGGGTGCTCACCTTGATGGGCAAACCTTTGTTTGAAATCTTTGAAGAGTTCGAGGCCCGCTTTCAGGAGGCATCCCATCGGGCCGGCAAGGAACAGTACATTGTGCCATACTTCGTCAGCTCACATCCCGGCTGCACTGACGATGACGCATTAGCGCTAATGGAATACTTGGTCTCGCGTTCGTGGCGTCCGCGTCAGGTTCAGGATTTCGTTCCCATACCTTTGACTGCGTCAGCGGCGATGTACTTATCCGGTCTTGACACAAGAGGCAAAGCGATCTTTGTTCCACGCGGGCATAGGGAGAAAACACTCCAGGCCGCGCTGCTGCAATACTCTGAGCCGAGAAACAAGAAGACGGTAGCTGATTTTCTTCGCCGCAGTCACCGAACCGACTTGATTAGCCGAATCAATCATCTCCAATCGCGCAAACTCCCTTCATAGACTGTCCCTGACTATCCCATAATTGGCGAATCGGGATAGCATTCTGTAGACGCGAACCCTTTCCGCGTCGCGCGTGCGAATGAATTCGCGCCTGCAGAATTGCGGGACAAACCACGACAAGGATTCAGGGAATCAAGCATGTCGGCGAGCATCTCGAATTCGGCGGATTCAGTGTCGGCTTGCCAGCAAATTCCTTATGTGGACAGTTATGTTCTGTTTGATGGATTTTTCAAGCATTGTTCAGGTAATTTGACGAAATCCACAGAACACGAGATGTTTAGATTTGTCCAGAGTTGTTCAGATTATATCACAATTGTCAAAAACATGGTGGGCATAATTGTTGCCTATTGATCCGAAGGACATTCACGCACAGTGTGTTCCGTTCTTGCTTAGAAGCCACATGCCGGAGAGGGGATGTCCGGTATTAAGAGGGAGTAACGCCATGTCACTGCAAGGAAGGCTATTTGCAAGAGAATTCGTCAGTATCATGGCCGGGAATCTTGGAATAATTCTATTCCTATTCGGGATCATGTTGTTTATTGTGTTATATCCGCGTCTGGCTGAGAGCATGCAAGGTGATTCAAAGAATCTTAAGCTGATCGAAGAGGAAGTTGCGATGGATAACTTCCTGATTATTGGCAGGGAACTCAAGTCAAACAAGAATGTGGACCCTCAAGATGTTGCTTTCTATTTGAGTTTTGCCAATTCGCATTGGCATGAATGTGCGAAGAAGTTTGGTTCGAACGGGTTGCCTGCCCCCGAAATCGTAGCCAGGAGATTTGAAAAGAAATTCGTCTGGCCGAATTAGGAGATTGGAACACGAAGGGTCACATGGCGGAGAGACAAAGGGAAAAGGAATCTCTCCCGAACCTCGGCGGTCTCTGCGGAAAAAGTTGGTTTTCGGCTCACCTATTTAGCTTCCAGACAAGCTTTCCCTCCTCTTTTTGAAGAGCGACTTTCCCCTGTTCCTGCAAGTACTTAAGGATTGTCAGGATTTGCATCATTTTCATGCCTTTGAGGGAGAACGGAGTTCCCGGCATGAGGGTGCTGAAGATTTCGGTGAGCGTCGCGTCGCGGCCAGAGAGGCAGCGAGTTACGTCGGTTACGTATCCGTGGGTATTCTTTATCAAGCGGTCGAACAATGCGCGCACGTTGTCTTTGCCGCGAACGGGGTCGCCGTGCGCCGGCAGGAAAACCTCGATGTCCATCGCCCGGACTTTATCGAGAGTGGCGAGACCATCGGGATAACTTGAATGCGGGTTATTGAGGTCTGCGCCCGAGCCGGTTTCGAGATCGGTCAGGTCGCCGCCGATAAGCGCCTTTTCGTCCGGGATGTAGTACGCCATGTGACCGGGAGAATGACCGGGAGTATGGCATGCGACAACACGCACGCCGAAGTCCAGTTCCTCTCCGCCCTTGAGCGTTTCGTCGACGCGCAGGCCGCTATATGATCCTCCTAGGTACCAGAGAAGAACCCTGTAAACGATAGCAGGAGAGCCGAAGACCTCTTTGTAGAACTCGCCAATGTCAAGGAGGAGCGCCTTGAACGCAGCCTCTCGTGATTCTATGATTTGCTTTTCCCACGGATGAGCATAGACTTTTGCGCCGTATTTCGACTGGACGATGCAATCTCCGGAGATGTGGTCCCAGTGCGAGTGCGTGTGCAATATGGCGCGTGTTCGGCTGAGGTCCAAGCCGTCGGCCGCAGCATTCCTCGAGAGATCGCTGAACGCGCCGCCTACAACCAGCCCCGTATCGAACATGACCTGGCGGTCGGTCTTCAGCACAATCACGTTGCATGAGCCTACTCCGCGCACGAGCTTAAGTTCCTCACGTCCTTTGTAGAAGTATACTCTGTCGCTGATTTTCATTGTAGGTCTCCTCAGAAGATCGGGTCACGAATCGAGCGAATGCAACGAATCACGAATGACTCTCAAGAAGAAGGGGCAGAAGGGCAAGCATCGCCCTGTCTCCCGGGCCGCCACATGTGGCAATCAATAGCAGAACCGGAGTAAAAAGTCAAATTGGGAACGAATTTGGGGAGAGGAAGAAAGGGGGGAACCCCTTTTGCTGAATGGCCGGATGCGCGTTATATTATGTAAGCATTTGTGAAGAAACAACCGCGAGACAAGATGGATTTCCATCCCCGACGAGGTTGAGGACAAGCTCTCCGCGGGATTGGCAAAGAGAGTAGGAGAATTATCATGGGTTTTATTAAAACAACTGATGAGATAGCGAAGGCATACCGCGAGACGGGAGAGTTTTATGACGCGGAAATGTTGACGGTAGTATGGGAGACGAGACAGGACGTAGTGAAGCATTTGCTGCCACCACCGCTCAAACCGACTGAAAGACCGCTTGCGGTTGCTTTTGTTGCGAACTATCCGAAGACTAATTTCGGCGTGAAGTATCTCGAGGGCGCGCTTTTTCTGCGGGCCGAGTTCAATGGTGAGAAGGGCCTGTATTGCCTGGGGATGCCGGTGACAAATGATATGGCGTTGGCGCTCGGGCGCGAGGTTTTCGGGTATCCCAAGAAGATTGCGAGAATCGAATTGAAGCGCAACGGAGAAGACGTGGAAGGCTGGACCGAGCGGCATGGTGTTCGTTTTTTCGAGATTCGCTCGAAACTGACCGGCAGATTCAACATCGAGGGGACTCAGAACATCTTTTCCGAGATACTGAGCTCCAACGGTGACACTGTAGTGGTGACTTTCAATTTCAAACATTTTCCTACGCCCGATGGAAGCGGATTCGACTATAACCCGCGACTGGTGCGAGAAGAGGTCGAGTTCAGGCCCAACCTGATAGATGCCGGCGAGGCTGAGATAGCGCTCAAACCTTCCGACTTCGACCCATGGGCCGAGGTCGAGATCGTCAAGGTGTTGGGTTCCATCTACACGAGAGGCAACAACACGATGCGCAGAGGTAAGGTTGTCGCCGAAGCAGATGCCGCCGCATTTGCGCCGTACGCTTTTCTGAAGTGGGACATGTAACGGCATTTTAGATTCTGAATTGCAGAGGTAGTTTGCGATTCTTTGCCTTACGCCTTTGCGCGTTGGGTCTGCGATCCTTTGCGGCCTAATGGAATGTTGTTGATTTGATTAGTCGCAAGACGGCATGATAGACTTGAAGTCGCCGCACGCTCTCCCGCAAGATTTATTCGAGAAAGGACGATTCACATGGCGAAGGCAAAGAGAAAAGCCACCGTGAAACCCGAAATCAAGCGTTTACGCGAGCGCGCGCTCGAACTTGGAGCGAAGGAGGCGAAGGTCATTCCGGTGGATAGCGTCGTGACGGCGCCCTGGGTGAGGATGCGGTGCCAATACGGCTGCGCCGGTTATGGTCAACGGCTCTCGTGCCCGCCCTTCTCCCCCACCCCGGAGCACACGCAGAAAATACTCGATTCCTACAAGACCGGCATCTTAATGAAAGGCGAGCTTTGGAAGGTCAACCCGATCATGGTTGCGCTTGAGCGCGAGGTGTTTCTTTCCGGTTTCTACAAGGCATGGTCGATGGGTGAAGGCCCATGCCACCAGTGCGAGGCGTGCGCGCTCAAGGCAGGATGCCGTTTCCCATCACAACTCAGACCCTCGATGGAAGCCTCCGGCATTGACGTTTTCAAGACTGTCAGGAACAACGGTTATGACATAGACGTCGTGAAGGACTACGATTGTCCGGCGCAGTATTTCGGGTTGGTGCTAGTGGAGTAAAATTCCTCTTTTGAAACTTCCAGCCGTTGGCTGCAGGGGCGCGTGGCCGTGCGCCCCTGCGGTATCGTGTCAGTCTCTAATTCCGTTTCATTCCGTTCCCGCCAGAACTCCAATCGCATCGCGCTTAGTATTGATTCCATGAATGCAATAGCATTTGCCGCAATCGGAGCATGTGTCTATCCCCAGGTTTCGCGCCTGTTGGCGGCGATCCAGCGTGAAGTCATACGATATCAATTCTGAGGAGCAACACGGGCTATGCATTCGCCGTCCTTCGATTCTGTAATGACGTTGTATATTGGTTGCTTGTCATCACGCTCGGGGAAATCGGCCCTTACATGCGCGCCTCTTGACTCCTTGCGTTCGAGGGCCGATACTACTATTGCCTCAGCCGATTGAATCATGTGAGCCAACTCGATCGCATCGATAACCTCCGAGTTGTAGTTCTTGATCTTTGAGACGCGAAGGCTTTTCGCCGCGCTCGCAAGACTTCTGATCTGTTCGAGCGCCTCCGCCAAACCACGCTCGTCACGCAATGGGCCGACTTTCTCCCACATGAGTTTTTGGAGCCTGCGTTTCAGATCAATGGGACGATTTGTTCCCGATGAGCCTGAAAGCGACTCCAATTTCTCGAGTGGTTCCCTAGCAACCGCCGCGTCGGCGAATGAGCGCTCCTTCGCCTCGCGCGCGGCTGTTTGGCCGGCGCGCTTTCCGAAAACGAACACCTCCGTGAGCGAAGTAGAGCCCAGCCTGTTGCCGCCCATGACGCCGCCTTGCGCCTGTCCGCAAGCATACAGTCCAGGGATTCGAGCGCGGCACCACTCATCGGTCTTTATTCCCCCCATGTTGTAGTGGACTGCAGGCAAGACGTCCCATGGTTCCTCGAGGTTAGCCGCTTTTTCTCCGTATGCCTTGCGCACAATGTCGAGGAAGACGCCCGCAAGCTTCTTCATCATCGCGAAGAAAATCTCCCCACCGGGCGACTCGATATTGGGTCTGAGGTCGAGGATCAGGCCGCCGTGTTCCGTGGCTCCGCCGCGGCTGATTTCTTCCATCATCACTCTCGAGACAGCGGCCCGGGTCATCGGCATGATATTTTCGAGCACAAGCTCGCCCTTGTTGTTGAAGAGCTTGCCGTAAGGGCCTGCCATTGCGGGCTCGCCGCACGGAGCGCCGAGCATCGAAGCGGGATACGTGACGGCGAACGGGATGAACTGCACCTGTTCCATGTCCACAAGGTCCGCGCCGGCCTTGAGAGCGAGGCCGAAGCTGTCGCCGCTTACTGACGGCATACAATCGGTGTGGGGATAGTAGAGCGCTCCCGCGCCACCGGCTGCAATAATCGTGGATTTCGCCAAGAGCGCGACGGGCTCACCGGAAACCGTCCGGACCGCAACGGCTCCCGCAACTTCTCCGTCACGCACGATAATTTCCGAGCAAACCGCCTCTTCGACAACATCAATGTTCGCGCGAGCGGCGGCAGATCGCATGGTGTGCCCCATCGAGATTCCGACTCCGGGACTGGAGATGGCCCGGGAAATGCTGTGGCCGCCGGGAGGCACCATGTGTATTTTCAGTTTTCCTTCCTCGTCACGGCTGAAAATGTGGCCGAAGCTTTCAAATGTGACAGTCGCATCGAGGGCATCATGAACCAATGCGCGCACGAGCTTCGGGTCATTCAGCCCCTCGCCGCCGCGTATCATATCTTCGGCGAATTGCTCTTCGCTGTCGCCGATGCTCGTATCGGGCGCGGTCGACATGACGCCGAGAGAGATGCGCGTATCGCCGTATCCGAGAGGCTCCTTCGATACAATGGTCACACTTGCGCCTGCCGCTGCGGCCGCGGCTGCGGCAGTAACGCCAGCGCCGCCGGAACCGATTACAAGCACATCTGATCTCTTTGTCTGCATCTCACCAAGCCCCTTCTCGAATCTGTTCCACAATTCCTTTTTTTCACCCCGCCCCTTTTTTCAGAAAATCCCCCTCGCCCCCCTTTTTCAAAGGGGGGAAGGGGGGATTTATGAAGCATCCAGTCATCCACAATACAATTGCCGGCGCTGTCTATTTAGATACAATTGCGGGCGCATTGTCTATTGGGCGCAATTGCCAGCGCGTTGTCCCTTGACAGAAGATTCAACCACAAACCAGAAACCATAGACCCGCGACTCGCAACTCTCTTGGCGCTACCACCCCATTATTTTGTCTATGTCTCTGGCAATTTCTTGCGGGGTCCACATGCCGTCCTTCTTGAGTCCCTCGTTGTTCTTGACCTCCAGCATCGAGATATGCGGCCCGCGGATGAGGAAGAACTTCCCCGTCACATCTTTGGCAAGGTCGGAGGCAAGGAACACAAGCACGGGCGAGATATGCGCAGGATCAAGCTCACCTTCCGTAAGGTTTGCGAAGAAAGGCAAATCCTCGGTCATTCGCGTCTTTGCTACCGGGACGAGGGCGTTGACCGTTATTCCGCTCTTCGCAAGCTCGAGCGCGCACACGCGGGTGAAGCCCGCGATGCCCGCCTTGGCCGCGCCGTAATTGGACTGTCCGAAATTGCCGAGCAGGCCGGAAGTTGAGCTGGTGTTGATTATGCGGCCGCCCTGCCCCTGATCCTTCATGAAAGCGGCCGCAGGCTGCGTGCACGCGAACGTGCCTTTCAGATGCACGGCAATAACGGCGTCCCACATGTTTTCTTCCATCTTGAGTAAAGTCTTGTCTCTCAGGATGCCCGCATTATTGACAAGGATATCGAGCCGCCCGAACTTGTCGACGGCGGTCTTCACTATGTTCTTGCCGCCTTCCATGCTTGAGACGCTGTCATAATTCGCGACGGCCTGCCCACCCAAAGCTTCGATCTCATCGACGACCTTGTCGGCCATCGATTTGGCAGCGCCGGTACCGCTGCGGTCGCCTCCAACGTCGTTGACGACCACCTTTGCGCCTTCTTTTGCGAGCGCGAGGGCATGGCATCGGCCTATGCCGCCGCCGGAACCTGTAACAATCGCGACTTTTCCATCAAGCAGTCCCATGTGAGTTCTCCTCCCTTCGGATTTTGTCCGCAACCTAGAGTGAGTCAGCAGGTAAATCGGAACCTAAGTAAACCTATTGCCGGGGCGTTTAGAGGTGGCTCAATTCTATTGGCTTTTGTCTCAGGTGTCAAGGGGCGATTGTTCTCGCCGCGGAGGGTCACCCGGCGAGAGTTGCGTCGCCGTGCAAAGATGTGGGTTTTCGCTCATTCCGACTCGCGGCGCAGCGGGAGAGATGCGTCTATCGCGTCTATGACGTGTTGCTCCTGGGTGGCGTCGTATTGTTTGGTGGGAGCGGTTCCTGATTGATATGCCTGAGTGATCTTTTCCGCGCTGCCGGCAGGCGCCAGCAGGCCGCTCTCGGGCTCTACGTCCACGAGATCGATTCCTCGGGGAGCAACGAAACTCTCGACCGGCTTGCCCGCCAAGGCTTTCTTCATGAACTCCGTCCAGATGGGCGTTGCAATGCGTCCTCCGGTCTGTTTGTCCCCAAGAGATCTCAAGTCGTCATATCCGATCCAGACTCCGGCCACAACTTGCGGGGTGTATCCGATGAACCATGCGTCGGTGTAATCGTTAGTGGTACCGGTCTTGCCGGCTGCGGGACGGCCAAGATTGAGCGCGGCGCGGCCCGTGCCTCTTCGTATGACGCCTTCCATCAATGTCGTCATTATATAGGCTGTCTGCTCGGAGATAGCGATTCTTTCTCTCGGTTGTCTTTCTTCAATGATCTCGCCGTCGGGGCTGGTTATCTTAAGAATGGAGTCGGGGTCACGGTAGATTCCATTGCTGGCAAACGTCGCGTAGGCTGAGGTGATCTCAAGGAGCGTCACGCCACTGGAGCCGAGGGCCAGAGAGAGGTTCGGCTGAAGCGGGCTTTTTATGCCCATCCTCGATGCGAGTCTGCTGACGGGAGCGACTCCAAGTTGACTCATCAGCCGGATGGATACCACGTTGCGGGACTCCTCGAGCGCTTTTCTCAGAGTGACGGGACCATGAAACTCGTTGTCGTAGTTCCCGGGCCGCCATACCTTGTCACCATAATGGAATACGATCGGCGAATCGAGTATCTTGTCCGAGGCAGTCATGCCGCTGTCGATAGCCGTTGCCCATACGAACGGCTTGAAGCTGGAACCGGGCTGACGCCGCGCCTGTACGGCGCGATTGAACTCGCTCACGTCGAAGTCGCGCCCGCCGATCATGGCGCGTATGTCACCGTTATGGGGGTCTATCGCGACAAGTGCGGCCTGAGCGACGTTGGTCGCCATTTCCCTCGGAATCCGGCCTGCCTCTTTCTGCGCCATCATATCCTCGGGCAGACCCTCACCGGTTACGCCTGCTTCCGCGTCGTCATAGACCTCGGCCGACTCGACGCCATGCTGGCGATCATATTTCCTGAGACCATCGTTGAGAGCCTCTTCGGCGGCTTGCTGCATCTTGTAGTCGAGCGTGGTATATATCTGCAAGCCTCCTTTATAGAGCATATCGTATCCATATCTGTCAATGACCTGCTGCCGCACGTATTCCACGAAATAGGGCGCAAGCCCTCCGCTCTCCCTCATGAACCGCGCCGCCAGCACAATAGGCTCGAATTTGGCCGAGATGCATTGCTCTCTCGTGAGATAGCCCTCATCGGACATCATCTCCAGGACAAGGTTTCGTCTCTTTAGCGCGGCCGACGGATTATTTTTCGGAGAGAATTTGTTAGGCGCTTTCGGAAGGGCTGCGAGCAAAGCGGATTGGGCGACCGTCAGGTCCTCGACGTGCTTGCCGAAATAGAGCCGTGAAGCCTCCTCGACGCCGTATGCGCCGTGCCCCAGGTATATCTGATTCAAATACATTTCGAGTATTTGTTTCTTCGTGTAACGTCTCTCGATCTGTATCGCCAGGATGGCTTCACGAAGTTTGCGGCCAAAGTCTCTCCGCTGGGTCAGAAAGAGGTTGCGGGCCAATTGCTGCGTTATCGTGCTACCGCCCTGTACCACGCGGCCGGCCCGCAGATTCTCGAATGCCGCCCGGAGAATTCCCAATGGATTGACGCCGAAATGCCGATAGAATGCCTGGTCTTCTACGGCCATGATGGCTTGCTGGAGATGGAGAGGTATCCGTGAGAGCGAGGTTGGCTGCCTCCGTTGAATGCCAAGGTCGGCGATCACCTGCCCGTCAGAAGAGTAGATGACGGAGGAGAGCATCGGCTTATAGGTTGCCAGGTTCGTTATCTGAGGCAGGTCACGACTCAGCCCAAGCGACATCCCGCAGGCGGCGCCAAAAAGACCACCAGCCAGCACCAAAGACAGCACGTGTTGGGGATTAAAGGGAAATCGTCTCAAGAGCGGGTTATCGGAGGACTGCTGCTCTTCTGCCATGTTGAAATCCGTCTTGCTCAAAACTGTGAATTCTTTTCCTGTCCGGTCTCATACAAA
>JACRIR010000114.1 GCA_016215705.1 Candidatus Poribacteria bacterium
CGAGATTGTCGAGGGTGGTGCTGCCAGGCTACCCGCATCATATTACGCAGCGCGGGGTGAGGTCGATGCGGATATTCCGCTCGAAGAAGGACCGCGAGGAATATTTGCGGCTGCTGTCGGAACAGGGTAAACGCTTCGGCGTAAGCTTCGTGGCCTATTGCCTCATGACAAATCACGTCCATTTGATCGCGGTTCCGGAGGAATCCGACAGTTTGGCGCGTGGGATTGGAGAAGCGCATCGACTTTACACGCGGTCGGTAAACTTCAAGCAGGACGTACGAGGGTATCTGCTTCAGGGACGCTTTTATTCGTGTCCGCTCGATAATCGCCACTTGGTGGCGGCAATCCGATATGTCGAGCGCAATCCCGTGAGGGCGCAGATGGTTGAGCACGCATGGGATTATCCGTGGTCGAGCGCGGCATTTCGGGTGGGTTTGCGGACGCAGGACGCGCTTGTGAAAGAGACCGATCCATTCGAGTTGGGCCTCGACTGGAGGGCGCTGCTTCAGAGTGATCCGGAAGAAATGAATCTGTTAAAGGAGAGGTTGCGGACAGGCCGTCCCTGCGGAGACGCTGATTTTGTGGAGAAGGCGGAGGAGTTGACAGGCCGCTGGCTGAAACCCCGGCACGCCGGCCGCCCGAAAAAGAAGAAGAAATAGGTATTATGTCCCCGGAATAAGCCAGTGAGATGAAGCAAAGAAACATCCATTTCTTGGATTTTCGGACGTATTGGGCAAGGCGTGAGGATTATGACGGATAGCGGGATGAAACACCCGGTTCTCGTGATTCTTTCGTTTTCTATCCTCATGGGCATTTCATGCGGACCACGTGACAATTCGTCAGGGAAGACAAGTGGACTTCCACTACAAGCGTCAAGTCCTTCGCGTGACGCAACCGCCGAAAACATGCGCATTGTCAATTTCCCCGATGTATCCGGCCAACCCACAGGCATGCTTTATATCCGCGACATTGGCTCCACAGATGATGAGGCGTGGCAGAGACTTGGTTATGCTATGGGGGAAGTACCTGTTCCAGCCAACAAGGAACTCCAACTTCAGATTGAAACAGGCCCATGGGAGGTGGTAGACCTATCGCTCCTTGATAATCTCAGACCGGACGATTTGCAGGGAATTGTCCTCTTCAACACAAGAACCACCGATGACGACCTCATGCACATGGAACGGCTAACTTCGCTTTCGGCGTTAGACCTCAGGCTGACCCAGGTTACCGCCGCGGGCCTTCCGCGTTTGAGAAAAATCACATCTCTCAAGATTCTGCGTCTCGGTAGTGGTGTCACCGACACTGGATTGCCCCATATAAAGGTGCTTTCTGCTCTAGAATCACTGGAACTGGAACATTGTCGTATTACAGATACAGGGATTCGCCAAGTATGCGATCTTTCATCACTCAGAGCGCTTAGCTTTTCGTATACACAAATTGGAGATGATGGCGTCGCAAATGTCGCATGCTTCGGATTCCTCCAAGCGTTGAACATGGAAGGAACGGCGATCACAGATAGGGGTCTCAGTAGTCTTAAGAATCTCGCGTCTCTTCAGACGCTCAACCTCCACCTTACTAAGATAACAGACCAAGGGCTTCCTCATCTCAGAACAATTCATTGTCTACAAAAGCTAAACTTAAGCGATATAAGCGATACACAAATTAGCGATGTAGGGCTTGTTCGATTTATTCCGGGGACATAATACCTATTTTCTTGACAAATGGGGGCTCAGATGATAAGATTTGGGCATGGCGAGATTGTCGAGGGTGGTGCTGCCAGGCTACCCGCATCATATTACGCAGCGCGGGGTGAGGTCGATGCGGATATTCCGCTCGAAGAAGGACCGCGAGGAATATTTGCGGCTGCTGTCGGAACAGGGCAAACGGTTCGGCGTAAGCTTCATGGCCTATTGCCTCATGACAAATCACGTCCATTTGATCGCGGTTCCGGAGGAAGCCGACAGTTTGGCGCGTGGGATTGGAGAGGCCCATCGACTTTACACTCGGTCGGTAAACTTCAAGCAGGACGTACGAGGGTATCTGCTTCAGGGACGCTTTTATTCGTGTCCGCTCGATAATCGCCACTTGGTGGCGGCAATTCGATATGTCGAGCGCAATCCCGTGAGGGCGAAGATGGTTGAGCACGCATGGGATTATCCGTGGTCGAGCGCGGCATTTCGGGTGGGTTTACGGACGCAGGACGCGCTCGTGAAAGAGACCGATCCATTGGAGTTGGGCCTCGAGTGGAGGGCGCTGCTTCAGAGTGATCCGGAAGAAATGGATCTGTTAAAGGAGAGGTTGCGGACAGGCCGTCCCTGCGGAGACGCCGATTTTGTGGAGAAGGCGGAGGAGTTGACAGGCCGCTGGCTGAAACCCCGGCACGCCGGCCGCCCGAAAAAGAAGAAGAAATAGGTATTATGTCCCCGGAATAATACTGCTTTTCTTGCAGCAATATACACGATTTTCCATTTCGGCGGCGACTATATTGTGAAGCGACCGGTGGGCGCGTCCGAAGACCTTAAGGGACAACACCAGGGGAGAGCCGTGAAACAAGCGGATCCAAGAACGGACGAGGTATTCGTGCGCCTGATGCGCGATCACGAGAAGGCGGTGTTCGCGCTGGCACTGGGAAGACTGCGGAACGTTCACGACGCGCAGGACGTGGCTCAGGAGGTGTTCGTTGAGGCATTTCGGAATATTCACAAGATAAGAGATCCCAAGAAGGCCTTCGCGTGGCTGTTCAAAGCTACGACCTATCGCTGCAAAGATAGGCTTCGAAAAGCATTTCGGCAAGAGAAAAGGGAGCAGGAATACGCAACAGTCACAGATTCTGCGGTCGCGATGCAATTCGAGGAAAGAAGTGATGACGGCGTGTTTGATGCAATTTCTCTCCTGCAGGAGGAAAACCGGGTCGTAGTGATGTTGAGGTACTTTGCCGGGCTCTCCTATGTCGAAATATCGAAAATCACGGGGCTCTCCAAGACCAAGATAGATTGGCGACTGAGAACCGCAAAGAAAGATTTGAGGAAGAGGCTTACCGAAATGATTGCCAGAGGTGATGGAACATGAAGGCATGCGAAGCTATCCAACTTAATTTGCACATGTATGCTGAGGAACAGCTCGCCTCTGAAGAAGCGCGAGAGGTGCAAGAACACGTCGCCATATGCGAGCTTTGCTCCACAGAGTTGGAGGAATACAGAGAAATGGGGCGCTTCTTGCGAGGCTCCCTCGCAAAAAAGCTGACGGCGCCTCAGTTCGTTGATAGAGTTCTTGATTCTCCCCCCGAACCGATACGGAGGATCGGACGACTACAGTTCACCATTCGCTTAGCGGGGGCATCGCTTGCGGTGGTTGCCGCGATGATTCTTCTCGTCGCCGGCGGTTACCTCTACAGCCGCGGCTTCATAGGCCCCAAACCGGTGGCTGCCAGCCTAACGCATGTTTCACGAACAGGGGGACAATGGAAAAAGAGTGAGAGAAGAATCAGGGGAATGACGGAAGTCGTCACGGAAGCCCGCGAGCGCCGTTCGCTGAGGCTTAACAACGGAGTAATTGTTGTACTAGACGAGAAGACCCGCCTCGAAATTCAGAGCGAGACCAGTCTCAAACTTCTAATGGGCGAGGTTTATATAGATACGGCGGGACATAAGGGTATCGCCCTCCGCATAGTAACCGACCATGCCACAACGTACGTAACCGGCACCAAGCTAGGCGTTTCAACGGGAGCGGATCAAACATCCATTGTAGTCGAAGAAGGCAGAGTCACGGTGGAAAGCGATTGGGGGGACCAGGTGGTCGTGAATGGAAGCATCTATCGGATCATCGAGAGCATGAAGCCCGAGCCTCCTAAGCCCGTGGACGTTAGTAGTATCTTCCTTTGGGTGAGGGAGCGAGCCTATCTGGCCGGCATGATGAAGGATTACTATGAGGGAGAAACCGAGACAGCGGCTGGCGAAAGCGATACCGAGGCGCTGAATCGGCTTCTTTATGGGTTGAGTCAGTCGAGAAACGCAATATCTTCGGGCGATGTTGTGTTTGATATCATAAGGACAGATTATGGTTTTGGCCACGATATTACGGACGAGGAACAGAAACAGTTTACTGAAAAAGTGGTAGCCGGTCACATATCTCTCCTTACGCCGGAAGAGGCCCCCGACGAAGAGAGATTTCACAGAATGATTGAGGATGCAAAGAGGCTGTCTGTGCTGAAAGGAAAGCCCCAGACAAAAGAGTTCAGTCAGCATTGGATTTTCCGCGCACCCGACAAGGCCAGAATGGAATCAACCGATGGGAACAATGTGTTCCCTTACCCCAATATGGTCATCAGAGGAAATCTGCGTCATGTGCTCTCCAGGAGTACTGTGGAGCAATTTCCTGAGAGAGCGCCAATCCGCAACCACCCTGTATTCTACGGAAGAAGCGAGCGCGAGATTTCCGAACTGGTAAACCCGCGCATGGTCGGGATGGAAGAGATTGACGGCGTGACGAGCTATCTAGTTGAAGCGGACATAACCGGGGACTACGATATGATGAATAACCCCATCGAAAGCCGCATCAGGATGTGGGTGGACCCATCCCGGGGCTATATTGTGCTTAAGACGAGGACTTACGCGGGCTTCGAAGAATACCGGTTCGGTTCGTGCGATGAAACAACCGCTGGTTCATTTGAAGAAGTATCGCCGGGAGTCTTCTACCCTAGGACATATACTCGCGATCACTATGAGGGCGACATCTTCATGGGCGAAAAAGTGCTCCGGAAAACGTTCGAAACCGTTTGCACGCTGCGCGAGGGCGCATTCAACTTGAAAGTGGCCGACGACTCCTTTGCAATTCCTGCTAACTTGCCAGTCGTGATGGTTGATATGTTTGGCCGCACAGTTGTGGATGCGGCTCAGAAGCAAGCACAGCAGGCAGAGGCCAATGAGCACCTTCGTCAAGTATATGGAGAACTCGATCAAATCAAACGATACGACGATCCAACAGCACCGGGAAGCCGAAAACTGGTGTTTCAATTGAGCTCTGACTCGAACGATGTTACAAGTGGGATCAAGAGCGGCAAGGGAGGCCTCCTTTTCGGTCCATTCTTCTACAATGGAGAGCCGGTAGCGACAACGATCGCGAGAGTAGACCCCAGACTTGCGCCCAACTTTCCCGGTCTGCAAGGCGATATTATCTATACGCTGAACGATGAACCATGGATAGTTCGAGGACCGATAGATGTGATGCGGGGGCTCGAAGGCTGCATACCGATTATAAATGCAGGCAAGCCGATAACGGCGGGCATTCGAAGGAACGGAGAACTCCTGTATATCATCATGTGGTTTGATTATTGACGCGCCTCCGCGCTCCTTCCAGAGCCGCGTCATGAAGGTATGCACGGATGCCGCGCATATGGCCGGGAAAGGAAAATCACCGCCATATTGACGTCGTGCCGGTGTGCTCGACAAGATTTCCCATGTCAGCATCGCAGCATCGCTCGCCTCAGCGATAGATATCCTTCCGGTGGCCAATGCGCACCACCCAAATTGCAAGCACATCATCTTGAATTGAATACACGATGAGGAAGACCGACTTCTTGCAAAAGTAGTATTCTTAAGCCCATCTTCTACAGTTGAAAAGCTAAAACCTTTTATTTCAATGACTTATGACACGGCGTCGAGGGCTTGGCACCATCCGTCGTTCAAATTCATCGAATACGTTCCCAGCAGAGTAGTCGCCGACGAAGTCGGAGTCGATCCCGGCACGTTCTTTCAGGACATTACGCTGCAAGCAGTCGTAGACGCTGCAAACCAGTACGCCACCGGCCTGCCGCACGATTTTATCATTGACCGCCTGCTGGTATTGCCGGATTCCTTGAACGCATCATTGTCCGTATGCTTTGTGAGTTCCGTTGATGAGAACGCATTTGACATCTTATGGGCATAGCTTTATACTTTAACACTAAAGCATCGCGATCTTCCGCTCCAGGCCCCGTCTATTCCGTCTTCTGCATGCGTGCGGAAGAGTTTTCCCGGGGCAGGCTTGGCTGTGGATTTCGGGATGTGAGAATGGATGAATGTGTCGGAATCGTATCCAGTGACGAAAGAAGGCATCCCTAAGATTGCAGGAATCGTCTGTTGGACGATCTTGGGCCTCGCCATTTCCTCCTTCACCGGGTACTTTTTGGGCGCGCGGTATCAGCCGGAATCCTTCCTCGGGACACCGGATTACTTCTTATCGGTCCTTGATGTGCGGCTCGAAAGATTCGACAGGGCCAAGCCTCCTCGGATAGTAATCCTTGGGGGATCGTATGCGGAATTCATGGGCGAAGACGCGGGAGTATATAATCTCAGCATAGCCGCCGGACATCCCCAGGAAGACTACATGATCGTGAAACGGTACTGCGCTCCCGACGATATTGCGATCCATGTTCTCGCTTTGCGTGATCTCATCGAACTACACCATTCTCCGCGATGGTACGCAGCCAGCACATTCTGGAGGCGCGTTTATCTCTCCCGGCTCTTTCTTCAAAAACAACTGGGAATAGCGCCCGACCCCAAGTTTCGCAGGTCTCCCAGTCTGTTCGAACTGCAATCGCTGCGTTGCGCTATTGGAGGAAGAACAGTACCTTACTTCCGCGGCCTGCTGGACCAGGTGACAAGGTTTGCGGAGGCCGCTTACAAGCGGCCGATCTCCCTTGACTTGCTGAAAAAACTGCGCGCATGTCATCCGAACATCCTCTTCGTGATTCATCCGACGCTCCCTCTGAGAAGAATCGACGGCAACATGAAACTGGCAAATGAGATCGCCTCGGTTATTGATGCCCAAGAAGAAATGAAACAGTTGCTCGAAGCAAGCGATCTCCCCTGCCTTGACCTCTCGAACACTATCCAATTCGATGAGTACGTAGACTTGCTGCACGTCATGCCGTCCACGAGCCGGAAATTGCTCAGGACGATCCAAGTGTATATGGCGTCGCAGAATTCTAACTCGATCCACGGTTAGTAATAACAATCATAAGGTGAGACTCGCGAATCTGACGCGGAACTCATCGCCCTAGACTTTGGACTCGCTCTTGCAGGAGCGTCTGATCCTACTGCGCGGAGTTAATTGTGAAAGAAACTGTTTTTTTATGGCGAAGTCGTTGCGAGTGGAGTAAAGCAATCTCTTTGGTTTTCTCCCCTTTGGGCTTGCTTCTTTCGTTCTTCGCCTCTTGCTCAGAATGGAGGGCGGACACATGACCGAGGAAGGACTCCTGCTCGAAGTCCGGCCGTCGTGGTGGAATTTCTTCTGGCATTTGCTCTTCGCCTGGCTGATCGTGCCGCTAATAATCGCTCTCGTGAAGAGGTCATCGTTGCTTTTCCGAATATATGATGACCGGATCGTCCTCGAAACCGGATTCCTGTCAAAGGACGTGACGGAGGTCTTCATAGCAGACGTCCGGGCCATTGATCTGAAGCAAACGTTTTTCCAGCGAATCTTCAAGATCGGCGACATAATGATCGGTACGGCCGGCGCTGATGGATACGAACAGGTGGCCCGCGGCGTGCCGGACCCGAGAGCCATTAAGGAACTCATCATAAGCCAAAGACGGAAGATGAAAGGGACGAACGACTGAAAGCATAGCCCACAGCAAGCCGTAAACTGATTGTCGAACCTAAAATGTGCCCTCTGCTTTGGGCTGGAATATGGAATGCTAAATGGAATGATTTCGGGGGACTGTATGGCTCATAGAATTCTCATCGAGGCTGGCAACGTGAAGGCGGAAGCGGAACTGAACTTGAGCAAAACCGCGGAGCTCGTATGGAATGCGCTGCCCGTTGAATCCATCGCGAACACGTGGGGCGATGAAATCTATTTTGACTTACCCATAAGAACGGGGATCGAGAACGGGGTCGAAATCGTCGAGGTGGGGGATTTGGGATATTGGCCGCAGGGTCCATCTTTTTGCATTTTCTTTGGTCCGACACCGGTGAGCAAGGGAAACGAGATTCGTCCAGCCAGCGCCGTCAATCTAATTGGCAGGGTTTTAGGAGACGCGAAGTTGTTCAAGAAAGTGTCCGACGGCCAGAAGGTGAAAATATCACCGCTATAGAGCAGGTTCGGGTTCATTTTGTTTTGGATTTTGGACAGGACTGCGCTCATCCGGGTTCGCTTACGGTTTCAGAACGCATGTCTTGCTTTGAGGCAAGTTACTTGTGTATAATCGTTTCTAGATGGTTTTCACGTGTCTCTTCTTGGAAATATATATGCGAAAGATAATCTGTCTTTGTCTATTGGCTCTAGTAACGACGAGTTTATTTTCAATCCCCGCTTTTTGTCAACAGCACAAGGCCGATGAGCCTGACTCAGAATATGTGGATAAGGAAACAGAAGGTGAGACGAAAGCGGAGAGTGGCGGCCTCCTCGATTTTCTGCCGTTTGTCGGCGGAGAGCCAAAGAAAGTCGAGCCGGAGAAATTGACTCCTTCGCCGCTCCCTAAAGAAAGCAAGCCTGTGCTTTCAGCAAGGAAGATGCAGGAGCTTCAGGAAGTTGCCGACAAATGGCTGACAACGTCGGAATACACGGAACCGATGCTGAGGCGAAACGGGAACCGCGAATACTACAGGGACTACATTGTGTTCGCCACTGAATACAAGGCAGAAGTCCTGCGCGGTGATAAAGATGAAAGACCATTTGTCGGCAACATCTACGTGAAGGGCGACTACTTCTTCACAAAGGCGCATCCCTCTGCGGCAGATGCTGAGTCGGACTTCAGCTTCGACTACCAGCCCCGAGAGTTCAGGGTTGTTTTCGAGCGTCTGGAGAGATGGGACTACTCGGACAAGCTCGATGAGAAGCCGTTTGTTTTTACGGAACGATGGGAGTTTCGCAAGCTCCAGACAAAGTCTGTCGTTGGGCTTCCGGAGAGCGCGCCGGCTTCCACTTCAGGCACGTCAGAAAAAAAGACCGATTCACCAAAGCCCTCTAACGAGTGAGCCGTTCACCTTTCCGGCGCCATTCCCAACTCAATGTGCCCAAGGGGCGCTCTTGGTTGTGGCTGCACCGCGCTGTGCTACTCTGCTATCCTTGACAGGAATCGTGAATTATCATAGGTGAGCCATGTTTGCAGTGTCCACGTGCTGGAAATCGTCTGCCGCGAAGTGCGGCGACGATATCATAAAACCTATAATCGAAGTCGGCGTCAGAGCGATCGAGATCGAATACCGAATAACCGAAAACATTTTCCGCCAAATGCTTCCTGCGCTCAAACGCGGCGAGTTGATCGCGCTGAGTGTGCACAATTTCCTGCCGCTCTCCGGAGAGTATCCACGCGGTCATGCTAACGGCGATGCTTTCCTGTTGTCTTCACCTGAAAAGGAAGAGCGCGAGCTGGCAGTCAAGTACACACTGCGAACGCTCGAGTATGCGCACGAAGTCGGCGCCCGCGTGGTTGTTCTCCATATGGGCGCGACCGACATGGATGACGGCTTTGGCAGACTGAAAGAAGCGTACAAAAAAGGCAGGCCCGACGATTCAACGGTCCGTGACTCTGTCCGTTCGCTTACGATAGAGCGCAAGAAAGCGGGGAAGAAGCATCTTGACTCCGCGCTCTTCAGCCTTGACAAACTCTGGCGGCCCGCCGAGCGACTCGGCTTGAAACTGGGCGTCGAGAATCGCTACTATCTGAAGGAAGTGCCGAACTTCTATGATCTGGGTGTGATCTTTGAAAGGTTCAAGGAAAGCACTGTTGCCTATTGGCACGACGTGGGACATGCGGCGGTGCAAGAGTTCCTTTATGGAATCGGACACGAGCGGCTCTTGTCTCAGTTCGCGCAAATGCTTGTGGGAATACATCTTCACGACGCTGAGAACACGCGAGACCACCGAGCCCCTGGAAAAGGGAGAATAGATTTTGAGATGGTTCGAAAATATATCCCGAAAGGGGCCATTCGCGTATTGGAACTGGCGCCCGATGTGAGCGAGGGCGAACTGAAGGAAGGGATGAGCTTCCTTTCGGAGATTGGCCTGCTCGAGCCATAGACGGCTTGATTTTTTGAAGCATACCTCGCTATAATATGCGCCCGAAAGGTTCTGATGCCGTTGCACGGCCATGGTTAACGGGGTGGCGAAGGCAGGCTGTATGCCCACGAAGTCTTAGTGTGATGACAGAAAACTCAAGAAGATTCTTCCTGATAACGTGCCTTTTGCTTTGTTTTGTATTGGCGGCCGTGCTTGTGACTTTCAGTTTCACCGCTTCGTTGTTGCATGTGCTTTTCGCGCCCTATCAGTTTTTTCTCATAGGAATCTGCATTGGCGCGCTCGCGATGGCGGCCCTCGGCCTGATTATTGACCGTGCCGAATGGATACACTATCGTCTCTATATGATGGCGGTGATGTTGAGCGTTTTCCTGTTCGTGGTAACGAACTCGGTCATTTTCAGACTGCTTGGAGGCGAGCAATTCATTCGTAGGTTGGTGAGAATATTCTGGATGGTCTTTGACTCCAACGGATAATGTTCCGCCGGAGCCGGGTTTTTTGAGATGACAGTATAGGGGCGTTCCTTAACAAGGAGGAAACGATGGCGAAGGGTTTTCGTGCAATCCCGATTCTCGGATTGGCGGTTTCGTTAGTCCTGCTGAGCGGTTGCGGGGATTCCAATTTGAAAAAAGCCAGGAAGTTCCAAGAGCAAAAGGACTACGCTCAGGCGATTCAATACTATAAACAAGCTCTGGAAAAGAATCCCGACAATCAGTCGGCCAGATACGGCCTTATTGAAACGTACGCTCTGCAACTCGTGAGCAGACCACCGCAAGAAGTCACCCCTCAGTTGGTTGAGGAGGCCATGGTCGAGCTTCGTCCCATCGCTCAACCTCTTATGACCGACCCCAACGTCAAGCGCTATATGTCCCTCATATACCAGATGTTGGCGAAAAGATACGCGGAAACGGGGCGCGATGACAAAGCGGCTGAGGCGTGGACTGTTGTCACCGAAATGGAGCCTTCGTTCGCGGAAGCCCATTACAATCTCGGTATCGCTCTCTCGAAGACCGGACGCTACGAAGAGGCGATTTCTCGCTTCGAGAAGGCTATCAGCCTGAATCCCTATTTCGTGAAAGGATACTATGCGATAGGGAATGCGCTCTTGCATCTTAACCGAAACGAAGAGGCCGTGAAACAGTACTTGAAGGCGCTGGAACTCAACCCTGAGGACCCAAGCACCCACCATAATCTCGGCGTCGCCTATTCTCGCACGGGCGATAACAAGAAAGCAGTCGAAGAGTACAAGAAAACGTTGGAAATCGAGCCCAACTACTATCTTGCTTATCGCAGTCTCCGTGACGCATACAATGAGATGAATGAAACGAAAAAGGCGAAAGAAGCCGACAAGAAGTACAAGGAAATGAGCGAAGCGCTCATGCAGGCCCAGAGGGCGGCTGCGCAGCAACAGGCGCAGGGTCAAACGCCGCCGGATGTTGCGAAAAAGTGAATCCCGGCTCCATGCGGGAAATTCCGTGCGGTTGCACTTTGTGGAAAAGGCACGTCCTTGAAAATCAAGCTCAACATAGAACAAGTCGAAGACATCAGGCGCGAGCTCAAAGAGACCGACCGGAAAGATTTCGACACGAGCGATATCCCTCAGGTGTTTCGGATGCTCCAGTACTGGGCGCAATGCGTAGGCGGCGGTGAGGCAAAAATCAAGTCCGTCACAGAACTGCCCGGCGGTTTTCTGTGCAGGGTCAATGAGAAATTCCATGATATCATGAAGGGATACTTGAAGGAGGTACGGTCGCGACGCTTCTCCGAAGACATGAAGGAGAGGAAGAAACAGTCCGTCATCAATAAATACGAGCGGCTCATAAAGGAAGCGGAAGAGAAGAAAAACCAGCCCAAAGAGGCTGAATGATTTTGTCTTTATAGCTCAAAAGCGATTCACTCGCGAAAGGAAATGAGAGAATGAGAATTGCCGCCAAATGGGTATCACTGGTTGTCTGTTTAGTGTTGCTCGCAGGCTGTGCCTCAAAAGAGCCCCCTATCTATAAGCTCATCAGCCTTTACCAGCAACAAAAGTACGACGAGGCGATAGCGCTGGCTGAAAAGCTTACAGCGAAGAACCCGGATGACTCGCAAGCCTACAGGTTCCTTGTCAGGTCCGCGCTTGCCAAGAACGAGCTCGAGAAATACCAGCAAAAGTACCGGGAACGCATACAACAGAAACCCGGCGTTGCGGGGTACCACTTCGCCCTGGGCTACGTCGAAACCCAGCTAAAGAACATCGATGCCGCCATCGCGGAGTTGCAAAAAGCCCTCGAAATCAATCCCAACATCGAATACGCGCACTACGTGCTTGGTTGGATACATATCAATACCGAGCACCCCGGCGCCGATCCCGAGAAGGGACTTGCGGAATGGGCTAAAGAAGAACAATTGAATCCTAAATCGCTCGGCGCTCTCCAGGTATACGCCGACAGGGCCAACTATTACCTGCGAGCCGGCAATGCCGACGCGGCGGAAAAAGACTATGAAAAAATAACGCTCCACGCCTTCGCGCAGGCGGACATAACCGGCGCGCAAAACGTGATATCCCGAATCCAGGAGCTTCGCGACGAACTTGCGAAGGCCGAAGCCGAGGTCAAGAACGATCCTAAGAATCCTGAGTCCCACTTCAAGCTCGGCATGCTCCAGTACAATAACGGCAGGCTGAAGGACGCGATTGAAACCTGGCTCAAAACGGTCGATCTGGACCCCGACAACGCAGAGTTGCGAAACTATCTGGGCAAGGCCCTCCTTGAAGATAAACAGTACGGGGATGCCGCAAAGCAATTGCAGGAGGCCGTCAAACTTGATTCCAAGATGGTGATGGCATACTACAATCTTGCTGTGGCCGAAGACTTTTTCGGGCAACCCAAGAAGGCGCTCGAACATTACAAGAAGTATATCGAGCTCAACCCGGCGGCGCCCAAGCTGGACGCGATCAAAGAAAGGATAGCGACGCTCGAGCAAGAAGCCGCGCCGAAGAAGAAAAGCTGAAGAGCCAGCATCTATATTATGTTTTTCAACTGGTTGTAGTAAGGTAGAATCACAACGAAGACCATGTAGTACATCAGCCACAAGATGGCAGCCGTATAGCCGATCGTGACGATGGAAACTACGGCTTTTTGCCGGTTTGTGAACTTGGGGCTTTTCCACAGCAAGGGCAGACCGAATATCGCCAGCACCAGGAATATCATCAGAAGAACGAAAATGGGCTCGTGATACCACTTTCCGTTTGTGGCGGCCAATTCGGGAGGAAGCTCAGCGCCACAGTGATGACAGAATCGGGCGCCGGCGGCCAGTTTTCGCTTACAAGCAGGGCATCTCATACAATATGGCTCCCCTCAGTCAAATGAATGCTGCCCGAACATCTGTCTTGATGCTATCACTGGCGCTCCCGTGTGTCAAACGCGACAACCGCAGACCCGGCCCGAACCGGGCATTGACTTCGGGAATGCCTGACAAACAGGATTGAGCCGACGTGATGAAACTCTCTGTTGTCATGCCTGTCTTCAACGAAGCGCAGACGATCGATCTGATCCTTGATCGGGTAGCCTCGATCGACATGGACAAGGAAGTGATCATCGTTGATGATTTCTCCAATGATGGGACTCGCGAAATCCTTAAGAAAAAGTACGCCGACCGCTACAAACTGCTCTATCATGAGCGAAACATGGGCAAAGGAGCGGCGCTCGCGACAGGTTTCAGACACGTGACCGGCGAAGTCGTTGTGATCCAGGACGCCGACCTCGAGTATGACCCCTCAGAATATCAAAGACTTGTAGCGCCAATCGAGCGAGGAGAGGCTGATGTGGTCTACGGATCGAGGTTCCTCGGTGGTCCGCACCGTGTCCTCTTCTTCTGGCACTTCGTTGGCAACAGAATGCTGACGCTCTTCTCGAATGCGCTCAACAATATAAACCTCTCCGACATGGAGACCTGTTACAAGGCATTCCGCGCCGACATCCTGAAGGACTTGAAATTCAGTTCCAAACGATTCGGATTTGAGCCGGAGTTTACCGCAAAAGTCGCACGGAAGAGGCTGCGCATCTATGAAGTGCCCATATCCTACTATGGCCGCACATACGAAGAGGGCAAGAAGATAACATGGAGAGACGGCATCGTCGCGGTCTATTGCATTTTGAGATACAGGTTTTTTGATTGAGCATTTAATGTGCGAATCCATTGTGGGGACACCATGCCGCATGCTGTCCCCACAATGGATGGAGACCCGCTTCGTTCAACTAGGTAGCACCGTCGCCGCAGTCATAAGTCCTGCAAACACACGAATTTATTTGACAAAATCATGTGGCTGGGATATAATTTCTTAAAAGCGACTGATTCCTCAATATACTGGAAGCCAGGGAGATGAGGGGGGTCAAATGAGAAGAGCGTTGTTTGTTCTTATAACTGTTGTCGTCTTTTTGCCGGGTTGTGTGACTGCGCCGCCTGCCGCCTCTGTGGCCAGCGCGGCGACTCCCAAAGTCATTGGGCCGGAGTCGGGATACACCGGCACGGGGATGCCGGGTGCGCATGAGTGGATCGACGACGACGCGCGCACCGCGTTGTGGCTTCGCAGAAACCTTCCGGAACGCTGGTCCGAAGTTCCATTCCCGCTTATCGAGTTCTTCAGGTACAACATCCATAATGACCGGCAGCAGTTCAGCCCCTTTGAATGGGAGTATTATTTCGCCAATATGAGGGACCCATATCTTCAGGTTCGCATGTTTAGTCTCGAATCGCGCGACCGCAACCGCGTCAAACGCAATGAAGTCATAGCGAAGGAAGCTGCTGAAAAGGCCTCCGAAGAGGTGGCGGTTACAGAAGACGTTTCCCTCATGTCCGACCAGGCTGTTCAGGAAAAGTTGGAGGTTGTTTATCCGTAAGACGAGACCGTGAAAGTTACCGGCAAGGCGGGAAGGGTGATTCCTTCCCGCCTTTTTTTTGGACGGGACTGGAATATCATATATAATAAAGCATGCCTAAACTCTCTGAAGACAAGAGAAACAGACTGATAGAAATCAGCGCTGCTGTGCTGATAAGCGTCGCATTCTATCTCCTTTCTCTTACCTCGCCGTTTCAACGCCTTGAGCTTCTTTCTCTCGACGCGCGGTTCAATCTGCGGCCTCCGCTCATGACCAATCCTGACATAGCCACGATAGATATTGATGATCGTGCCCTCAAGGATGAAGGCAGATGGCAAGATTGGACTCGCGACAAGCACGCTCGCATCGTCGATACCATCCGTCAAGGGAGTGGCGCGCTTATAGGTTTCGATATCTATTTTTCTGAAGAGAGTGAAAAAATAATCCGGCCGAAGGATATCGCTCACGCGAGCACGCTCGAAGAGGCGAAGGCCGCCTTTCGCGACTATGACGCCGAGTTGGCCGAATCAATCAGGAAAGCGGGCAATGTCTATCTTGGCGCTACGTTCGTGCTGGCGGAGCAGGAAAAAGAACAAGGAAGCAAAAAAGACCGGCCGGACTTGCAGCCGATCGATTTCAGCGGCGCTGCCCCTATGTGGAAGAGTCTCGATGGCCTGATACAAAAAGGACAGTGTATCCGACTTGAAGGTGAAAGCGCAGGGTCAATATTACAGGCGCGCGCTCCGCAAGCTGTTCCGATTCCCCGGCTAATCGATGCCGCGCGCGGCGCGGGTTTTGCTCAGATAGTCCGTGAGGCGGATGGGCTCGTCCGCATGTATCCGACTTTCATACGATGCGATAAACCTTCAGGGACCGGCGACGACGCCATACATCTCTTTCCGTCTATGGCGCTTGCCATGACGTGCGATTATCTGCAGGTGCCCCTGAAGAACCTGAAGCTGAAACCCGGCGAGTATCTTGAGATTCCCAATGCCCACATGCCTGATGGTCAGAAGCGGACATTGCGCATTCCCGTTAACGAGAGGGGCGAGATGATCATCAATTGGGCCGGCGACTACAAGGAAACATTCCGCCATTTTCCGTATTCGTCCGTCATCCGGCTTTCCGAGCAGCGCAATTTAGCGAGAATAAAAGAATTTCTTGCCGCGCAGGAACCGTCTCTTTTCGAGAGGCCCGCCGAGTTGATCGCCGCCGCGAGCAATGCCTTTCCGGGCATGCATGATTCATCTATGTACGTCGCGTGTCTTTACGGCGCTCACTGGTATGAGACCCTTATCGAAAGTGAACAAGCCGTCGAGTTTGGGCCCAAAGTTTTCGGACGGTTCTTCGGCCTCGCGCCGGAGGATGCGCCGGATCTGTATGATTCTCAGAAGGACGTCTACGAGAATGTTCGATTGAATCACGCCGCGCTTGAACTGCTTTCGAAAACGCCTGGCATGTCGATGTCGGAAGCGGTTTCCAAACTCGGCGGCCCCGAAGAAGCATCGAGGAATGCTTATTTGGTCACTCGGCAATTGGTGCTGGGCGGGCAGGATATTGCTCCGGAAAGGCCCCTGTTTTTCCTTCCGCCTGTCGTCGTCGACGGAAAACATCTTACTTTCGACAGCTTGCGGGGTGGCGTATTCTTCTATGGACTGACTGCGGCGGGCACTCATGACCTCAATCCGATGCCGTTCAGCGCGCGCTATCCCATGGTCGGCGCAATCGCGAACGTGTTCAATACGATTGTTACCGATCAGTTCATAACGCCATTGAAAAAATTCTGGCGGCTCCCCCTCTTTTTGGCGATAGGGCTTATCGCCGGATATATCTTGTCGTCGCGCGCGACTGTTCGGGGGTCGGTATTCACCCTTTTGTTCCTGATCGGATACCTTCTCTTCGCGCATGAGGTCTTCGTGGTAAGAAGGGTATGGATTGACGTCGTGGGTCCGGCCGGCATTGTTATTCTCTCTGATGTCGCAATCGTGTGGTATAAGTTCAGCACGGCGGAGAAGAAGAGAAAATTTATCAGGGAAGCCTTCGAGCACTACATGAATCCAAAGGTCGTTGACCAGATAGCCGGCAATCCTGAAATGCTTGAACTCGGAGGCAAGGAGATGGTGCTGACGGCCCTTTTCTCCGATGTCGCAGGGTTTACGACAATATCAGAACAACTTACTGCTCACCAGCTCGTAGAGCTGCTCAACGAGTATCTCACCGCCATGACCGACATCGTCCTCAAATACGACGGTCTGCTCGACAAATATGAGGGCGATGCCATCATGGCTGTGTTTGGGGCGCCGATCCATTATCCAGACCACGCTGCAAGGTCATGCTTTGTCGCCCTCGAGATGCAAGAGCAATTGAAGAGTATGCGCGAGAAATGGAAAGCGGAAGGCAAGCCTGAGCTTCATGCGCGAGTCGGCATGAACACGGGCACGATGGTCGTCGGAAACATGGGATCTCGCATTCGCTTCGATTACACCGTCATGGGCGACTCCGTCAACCTCGCGTCGCGCCTGGAAGGTGTCAATAAGCAGTATTCCACGAACATCATGATCAGTGAGTTTACGCTCGAGCACTGCAAGTCGGATGTGATCGTGCGCGAGGTAGACCTTATTCGCGTGAAAGGCAAAGCCAAACCCGTGAGAATCTACGAGGTTCTGGCGCGAGCGAATGACAGCCTTGCGGATACGATGAAGTTGGTTATCGAACACTATTCCGCCGGGCTTGAGGCTTATCGGGCGAAGAAATGGCAGGAAGGAATAGCCGCCTTCCAGCAAGTGCTCGAGATCAGGCCGGGTGACGGCCCTTCGCTCACCCACTTGAAGCGATGCAACGAGTATTTAAAGGCGCCGCCGCCTGACGACTGGGACGGCGTGTATGTCATGACGACGAAGTGAACAAATGCGAGCGGTAATTCAACGAGTCAAACGCGCGAGTGTCACAGTCGACGGCCAAACCGTGAGCGAGATCGGCGCCGGCATGCTTGTCCTCCTCGGAGTCGGCAAAGATGATTCTGAAAACGACTCGCGCTACATTGCCGAGAAGCTCTCTTTTCTGAGAATCTTCGAGGACTCAGAGCGAAAGATGAATCTCTCGGTGCAGGACATAAAAGGGTCGGTGCTCGTGGTCTCGCAGTTCACGCTGTTTGCCGATTGTCGCAAGGGAAGGCGACCCTCCTTTATCGGCGCGGGCGATCCGGAGGCGGCGCAGCGGTTGTACAAGGAAGTCGTCGATCATCTGAAGCAAACCGGCGTTCCGACCGCAGAGGGAATATTTCAGGCCTCGATGCAAGTGGAACTCGTTAATGATGGGCCGGTCACCATTCTGTTGGACAGCAAGAAGGGATAACAACTGAATCTGATGAATACGCACAAATATAGACGTCTTGATACCCCCTTTGAAGTCGTCCACTTCATGAACCATTCCCATATTGACCACACGTGGTGGGACTCACCTGAAGCCTGCAAGAGACGCAACGACGAGATCATCAATGGCGTGCTCGACGCTTGCGCCTCCAACCCGCAATTCAAGTTTTCATATGAAACGACTGCGGCGCTTATGGACTATCTGACAAGGTATCCGCAAAGGAATGCGGAAATAAGAAAACTGCTTGATACACGCCGCCTCGATATCGGCGGTCTTTTCGCATCGGCCAATGTCGACGCCTGTTCGGAAGAAACCATCGCTCGCAATTTCTATTTCGGCAAAAGATGGCTTGAAAAGACATTCGGATATTCTCCCGGGATCGCGAAGGAATATGACACGCCCGGCCATGCTCTTCAGACGCCTCAACTTGTGAGGAGCGCGGGAATGGATGTATTCGTGATTTCGCGCGGACCACGGGGATGCTTCTATTGGGTGGGACCGGACGGCGCCGAAATACTCACGTGCAGCATACCATATAATTGGTCGTACTGGCGAAAACTCGGGGTAAGCTTCGAGGAGACAGAAAGGCGACTGCCGGACGAGCTTCAAAAGGGAGCGGCAAGTTATCATGGCGCGAATCTCCTTGTTCCCGACGGCGACGACATGACAGTGCCGAATCTGCGACTTGTCGAAATCGTCAATCGCTGGAACGAGGCCTATGACCGGCCAAAACTGGTACTATCCACGCTCGATGAATTCGCTGATTCGATTCGACCGCTGAAATTACCGCGTCGTTCAGGTGACATGCCCAACTTGTGGGTGGGAATCCATTCGCTGCAGATTGAGGCGACACGCGACAGCAAGCTGGTTCAAAACATGTTACCTATTGCCGAGGCGCTGCATGTTCTGTTCTCCATCTCTAAGAACGACTTCGGAACGTATCCGGCAGAGGAGATAGACTCTTGCTGGATGCGCGCTCTTCTTGTGGCCGACCACAATTGGGGGGGTAGAGATAAGGCGCGGCACGGTCCCGAGGGAGACGAATATAAACAGGGTCTCGCTGCGGCTGCCCTGCGCGATTGCAGGAGGCTGGTCGAACGCGCATTTGACGGACTGTCAAACGCGCTTATGGGGAAGGAAGCGCCGACGGATATGCCGGTGCTCGTTTTCAATCCGGTCGCTTGGGAGAGGACTGATGTTGCCTCCGTCGAGGTGAAATGCGGAGTTCCCGGACTGGGAGCGATTGAGGTCGTTAATCACAAGAATGAGCCCGTGCCGTTCGGGATTGCTGTTCTCGAAAAGCACCGTGATGACACAATCAAGCGCGCACGCGCGGCATTCCTGTGCTGCGACCTGCCGTCATTGGGATACTCGACGTATTACATAAAACCGGTAGTAGAGAGTGCATCCGCCAGTTCTGTACTCGCCGATTCACCCGCACATGGTGACGGACAATCTCTGGACGTAGGGGCACGGCGCGCCGTGCCCCTACAACAGAATATCGAATCTGTCAAGAACGAGACGAATGTCCCACAATCCATTGATGTAGGGGCGCAGCATGCTTCGTCCTCCAATGGAGCCATCGAAAACCAATTCTACCGCATCGAATTCTCCGAAGACGGCAGTTGCATCAAGAGTCTTTACGACAAAGAGCTTGGCCTCGAATTGGCCGGAAAGTTCAAGACGTCGCTCGGACCGTTCGAGTTTGAGTTCGGAATGTTCGAATTGTTTGGTATCGGTCTCAAACTGACCGTGCCCGACCAAAGTTTCTTCGAGAATCCTGAGAACGAAGGCACAGGCGAATCCGTCGGACCGACCGGCGAGGTTTGGCGAGCTTCAGATTATCCGGCGACCATCAATGTTGAGAACAACGGCAGCCTGTCGAAATCGATTATTGCGGAGGGCGGATTCGTCAACTCGAAGCGTCGCCAGAAAGTTGCGCTCTACGAGGGGTTGAAACGGATCGATTTGCATCTCGAACTCGATTGGGGCGGAAAGCCGGATACAACCGTCTATCTGCAAATGCCTAACACGCTGATGAATGGCCGGAAGTTTATCGACGTGCCGTTTGCGGTCCATCGCGACGGCAACGAACTAATGGACTTCTGGATTGACGAATCGCTTCCCGTCAAGTTCAAGTTACGCGGCATGCAGGATTGGGTTTGTTTCGAAGACGGTGGCCATGGCCTCGCCATCGCAACCCGCTGGCCGATGATTGACTTCACCCTGGTTCCCGCGTTTCCTCTGGTGTGGACAAACAACGACAGCGGATTCTTCTTTGGCGAGCGATACCTGCAAAAAGGCAAACACGTCTTCTCCTTCAGTCTCACGTCCTACAAAGGCAATTGGCTGGAGAACGGAATCCACCGATGGGGAAAGCAATGGCCGAAACCGCTGTTGAGTTACATCTGCCAAACCGAGCCAATCGAGTCTGCGCGCTCATATCTATCGGTCGACGCGAAGAACATTATCATCTCTGCTCTGAAAAAAGCTCATGACGAGGATGCAATCGTCGTCCGTCTGTACGAAATCGCCGGAAAAAAGACCGATGCGCGCTTGCACACCTCGTTCCCCCTAAAACGCGCCACTCTCACAAACCTCATTGAAACCGCTTCGCGGAATCTCATTCTTCGACAAGGTTTCCTCAACCTCTCCTTCAATCCTTTCGAAGTCAAGACTGTGAAACTGTATCCGTAAACCGCAAACTTATGGCCGTGGAGTTCACAGCGCGGCGTAGCCGCAACCAGACAGCACACAGCGTGGCATAATCGCAACCAGACAGCATATGTCGGGCGCGATGAATCGCGTCCCTACAGCGTTGTTTTGCTCATGCCTCGCGAAAATCGGGGACACGATGCGGCATCGTGTCCCCGATTTTCTTCATTCATGTCTGTAGGGGCGCAATTCATTGCGCCCGTGTGAGTTTCATACGGTGTGTCATGAGAATCGCGACAGGAATTCAAGATTTCGAACGTGAGTAGTACAGGGCGGCAAAACTGCAACCAAACAGAGGCAGATCACAAATCCACCAGTTGTGCGCGCATGGTTACGATGTCGAGGATAGCAATCGTGCTCTTGCCTTCGAGCCAGCCGCCGCATTCGCCCGGGTTAATCACGAGAGGATGGGATTCCCGGATTTCGGCGCGATGGGTGTGGCCATAGATGACTACGTCGTATGAGCCGCGGCTCGCCAATGTCTCGGCTATCTCGGGATAGTGGGTGATCGCAAGCATCTTTCCCTCTATCTCAAGTTGGTGGATGCCTTCATATAGTTTGCCGAATCCCTCGAATTGCTTGACCAGCCCGAACTTCTCGCCGTCGTTGTTGCCGAAGACGCCGACAAGTTTGCACTGAAGCCGCCGGAATTCGCGCGCCGTGAAGGGCGCGATGTAGTCGCCGGCATGAAGCACAAGTCCCACACCACGCTCGTTGAAAAGGTCAACTGCTTTCTTGAGCGTGTGCATGTTGTCGTGAGTGTCTGAGATGACGCCGATAAGCATTGTCACCTCCTACCAACGGAGACGAAAGACAAAAGAGGAAAGACGAAACAGAAAGACAAAAGGATTCTACCACAAAGGCACGAAGACACAAAGGGGAAGACCCTCTTGGGACATGAATGTCACGAATCGCGGAAGCGCGAGACAAATCGCGCGAATATATACTCGTGAGTGCCATCCCCGCGAATAGCCTGCCCTTGATACCTAATCAAGTTGGGAACAGGCTCTGATCGGGGCGGGAATGAAAAGAAGGAAATTTTAGTTCGTGCGATTCGTGATCCAACTCTTTTTCTTCTTCTCTTCCTTGTTTTTTCTTCTCTTTTGGGATTGTTGCGGCTATGCCGGCTGTGGTTCAGGAATCCATATCGTACCAAATCTGTTCCAGTAATTTCCAGTGGTCTTCCGTGATTGACGAGAGGTTCTCGTATTCGCCCAGCAATTGCTGAATCCATTTTAGGAAACGCGTGTTGGCGGCCAGGAAGGGTCTTGCGCCCGATTCGCGGAGCCACTGACTTACAGTGTGCTCAGTGCCCGGACACCATGAACTAGCGCCTTGGAAAATTGGGGACACGATGCCGTCCCGCCAGCGGCGGGATGTCCCCAATTTTCCGGGTTGCGCGCACAAAGGCTGCCTGAAGAACCACTGGCGTCTGTTTGCGATTGTGACGCAGCCGAGGGGATGTAAGCGACACATGCCCGGCCTGTCGGCGTAAATCGTGCAGAGGCGTTTGCCGTCACGTGGTGGCGCGAGGAATTCGCAGACATTCTTACCTCGTTCCTTCTTCTGAAATTTGAGAGTGGCAATTGGCACGACATCGTTTGCAGGCAGCCCGAACACCTCGAAAAGGTCGGCGATGGGCGCAAATCCAAACACCTTCTTGAAGGACTCGCGCTTTATTCCTATTGTGCCACGGGCTCTAAGTTCTGCGGTTGAAAGGCCGGTGGCCCTGCGGAGGCGGAGGATATCGTAGGGGCTGAGGATAATTCGGTACTCGCTGCAGCAGCGCCCGCAGGCTTCGCACTCGAACCGGAAGGAGGACCCTCGGCGCAGGAAAGTAATCTCATCATCTTTTCGTATTAGGTTTGTCATTTGAACAAATAGCGCTCCTTCGGCAGATTATATACGATAGGAGCGCAAAGTGTCGATTTCTTCTGCGGTTCGGATTCTATTGTTTCGGAACGCGGTGGCCTGAAATCCTCAATCGGTTGTCTCAAAACCGTGCACACCTTGGCCTTTTCTCGCTTTCCACTCTAGTGTAGTGTCTCTAACGCTTCTTTACATTGATCTTCGGGGACAGTCCCGATTCTACGGCGCAAAGCGCCCGTAAATCTGGGACGGTCCCCTTCGCAGCGCTTCAAGTTATTTCTGAGACACTACACTAGACACTTTAGCTCACTCTGGACACTCCCCACTTTTCCGGGCTCGTTCTCGCGTTCAGTTCCCGTTTCCCCTTTTAACTTTTTCCCCTTTTCCCCCGGCGTAAGCCCTTATGTGGTTCGCGTTCCCATCTTCTTCATTGACATTTTGTGCAATGGTCGCTATATTTGTCAGAGTATCTAATCGGCGTTGATCAGCATTGCTCACTATCAGTTTCCTGAATTTCTGTCGTGATTTCGTGCGACATCTTGCATGAAAGTCACCAGGGCGCAATGAATTGCGCCCCTACAGACATGAATCGAGAAATCCTGTAGGGACGCGATTCATCGCGCCCGACACGTGCTGTTTGGTTGTGGCTAGGTCGCGCCGCGGTTCCCTTTCTTTGCCAGATATTTCATGCTCGATCATATATTCCGTCCCAAATCCGTTGCCGTGATAGGCGCTTCGCGCGAGAAGGGCAAGGTTGGATATAACGTCCTGAACAATCTTGTCAAGCACAAGTTTCCCGGCAAGATTTATCCGATCAATCCCGGCGCGAAGACCATACTCGGCAAGAAATGCTTTCAGTCGGTGCTCGATGTTCCGGGCGCCATAGACATGGCTGTGTTCGCCATTCCCGCGCGGTTCGTCGTGGATGCGTTCGACCACTGCGGACAGAAGAAGATTCCTTCGGCGGTCGTTATATCCGCAGGATTCAAAGAGAGCGGCCGCACGGGCGCCGAACTCGAGACGCAGCTTGGCGAGAAGGTCAAACAGTACGGAATCCGCGTTGTCGGCCCGAACTGTCTCGGCGTGATCGACACTTTCTCGAAATTGAACGCCTCGTTCGCCGCCGGTATGCCGGCGAAAGGCAACATCGGTTTCTTTTCGCAATCCGGCGCGCTCGGGACCGCGATCCTCGATTGGTCACTCGGAGAAGGGATCGGATTCTCAAAATTCGTGAGCCTCGGCAACAAGCTCGATGTCGACGAAAGCGACCTGTTGCAGGCGATGGGTGAGGACGACAAGACCGAAGTCATCCTCGGCTATATCGAAAGCGTCAAGGATGGCATCAAGTTCCTCGAGGTCGCGCGGTCGGTGACAAGCAAGAAGCCGGTGATTATGATCAAGTCGGGCGGCACGGAAGCGGGCGCGCGGGCCGCCTCGTCACATACAGGCGCGCTTGCCGGCTCCGAGAAGGCCTTCTCCGCCGCATTTGCTCAAACCGGCATAATCCGTGTGACTGCTATCGAGGACTTGTTCGATTATGCGCGCGCATTTTCCTCGAAGCGGTATCCGAAAGGAAACCGAATGGCGATTGTGACGAACGCCGGCGGACCCGCCATTATCGCTTCCGATGCCGTAGAGCATTCGACACTCCGAATGGCCGGATTCGAGAAGACGACAATCGAAACCCTGCGCTGCGCTCTGCCTCCGAGCGCTAACTTGTATAATCCGGTGGACTTGATCGGAGATGCGAAGGACGACCGTTACACTGCCGCGCTGAACGCCGTTTTCGGCGATCCCAACGTGGACGCGGCGTTTGTCATCTTTACGCCGCAGGCGATGAGCGAACCCGATAAGGTCGCCCGCGCGATCACGCAATGCAGCGCCGGCCACAAGTCGGTTCTCTCCGTGTTCATGGGTGGTCCGACCGTGAAGGACGGCATCGAAATCCTCTCCCGCGCCTCAATCGCCAACTACTACTATCCCGAGCGCGCGGTCGCGGCGATGGAGGCAATGGTTCGGTTTCAGGACTGGCGTAAGCGCCCGTCTCCGGAGTACAAGAAGTTTGAGGTTCAGAAGGAACAGGTTCAAAGCATGCTTGCGGAAGCGCTCGAGAGGAATCAGACGGAGATCGGAGAGTACCACGCGCGAGAAATCATTTCTGCATACGGATTCAAGGTGCCAGGCAGCGTGATCGCGAACAATGCCGCCGACGCCGAGTTTATCGCCGAAAAAATCGGATATCCGGTCGTCATGAAAATAGCTTCTCCTGATATCCTCCATAAGTCCGATATCGGCGGCGTGCGCGTGGGCGTCAGGACGCGCGAGGAAGTCCGCGAGGCGTTTGTCGAAATGCGTGCGCGCGCCCGGCGATTCTTCCCCGGGGCCGAAGTATGGGGAGTTTCCGTCCAGGAAATGCTGCAGGGAGGCAAAGAGGTCATACTTGGAATGGTGCGCGACAGGCAATTCGGGCCCGTCATTATGTTCGGACTTGGTGGCATCTACGTCGAGGTTTTGAAGGACGTCTCGTTCCGCATCGCTCCTCTGAGCGTCGAGGACGCTCGACAGTTGATCCGCGGAATTCGCTCGCTGCCGCTGCTGCAAGGCGCCCGGGGAGAAAAGCCGATTCACATTGAGGGCATTGTCGAGTCACTGCTTCGGCTGTCGCAGCTCGTGACCGACTTTCCCGAGATATTCGAGATAGACATCAACCCGCTGAAGGTGTTTCCCGAGGGCCGTGAGCCTGTTGCGCTCGACGCGCGACTCACACTGAAAAGGAATGAGGTGAAGCCATGATAGCGCTCTTTGTCGATTCGCTATCCGAATACTCAGGAAAAAACACCGTTTGCCTGTGCGTAGGCATCAAGCTCCGGGGCATGAAGAAATCCGTCGGCTTCTTCAAGCCGCTCGGCGTGTTCCCGACGCACGTCGGCGGCGTACTAACGGATGAAGATATGGCGTTCTACAAAGAAGCGCTCCATTTGGACGAGGCCCCCGATGAGCTTTGCCCCGTTGTGCTTACCCACGAGTTGCTCTCCGACCTCCTCGGCGGAAAGCCGGCAGGCGCATACGCCGAAAAAACGAAGGACGCCTTTAAGAAGGTCTCCGGCGGAAAAGACGTCACCATCATAGTAGGCATCGGCCATTTCAGAAGTGGAACAATGATCTCGCTTTCCGAAGCGGATTTCATGAAGGAGACAGGGGGCAAGATTCTCTTAACCGACAGCGTCGTTTACGTCAACCGGACCGTAGATTGTCTGCTCGAGGCGAAGCAGGAGTTTGGCGAAAACCTCGCCGGCGTCATATTCAACCGGGTCGAGGCAAAGAAGAAGCGGTTTATCGAAACCGTCATGACGCCGTACCTGGCGTCAAAAGGCATCGACGTGTTCGGAGTGATACCGGAGGACCCAAAACTAGCCGCTGTAACCGTCCGCCAGATTCTCCACTCGCTCAACGGCAGGCTCTTGTGCTGCGAGGACAAACTGGATGGAATCGTAGAGCGGTTCGCGATCGGCGCAATGAATGTCGATGCCGCGCTCAGGCAGTTCGTTAGGGTTCGTGAAAAAGCGGTTATTACCGGCGGCGACCGTTCCGATATCATGCTGGCGGCCCTGGAGACCTCGACCAAGTGCCTCGTGCTTACCGGGAATCTCTACCCCAACGACGTCGTGCTCTCGCGCGCCCAGCAAGCCGGTGTTCCTGTCATACTTGTATCTCATGACACGTCCGAGACGGTGGAACGATTTGAGGCCATGATGGGCCGCTTGAGCATTCGGGACACGAGCAAGGTGGATTACGCCGTCGGCGTAATGAGCAGTTACATAAACTATGACGCGTTGTTCCGCAAGCTGGGACTTTGAATCTGCACACTGCTCCGGGCCGGGAGGATAAGAATCGTGTCTTTTGATGTTGTGGGCGTTGGGATCGCATGCTCGGATTTTAACGCCAGCGTCACGAGTATTCCAAAGATTGACGAGAACGTCCTGATACTCGATTACCGTAAACAGATGGGCGGCACTGTCTCGACCGCGCTCGCCACGCTTCAACGCCTCGGAATGAAGACGAAGTATATGGGCATGCTCGGTGACGACGAAAATGGTAGATTTGTTGTCGAGGGCATGAAGGCCGAAGGCATAGACGTCGGCTCCGTGCGATTTGCCGTAGGAGAGAGTTCACCTTTCAGTTTTGTCATGGTCGACGGCATGACACGGAAACGCTCGATAGCTTTCTATCCCGGCTGTGCGTTCACAGTTTCCGCCGATTGCCTCGACAATGGCGCGATTCAATCCGCGCGACTCTTGCACGTCGATAGCCCAACCCCCGCTGTATTCGCCGCATGTCACGTGGCGAAACAGGCGGGTGTAACCATATCGCTCGACGCCAATGCGCCGTTTCCGGGCCTCGAAGAGCTCCTTCACTTGAGCAATATCTTTATCACATCGAGCGATGTCGTTTATCGAATCTGCGATAGAAATGATCCTGTCGAGGCGGGCAAAGCATTGATGGCTGAATACAAGCTCGACCTCGTGGTCGTCACCCTGGGCGTGGAAGGAAGCATTGCTTTGACTCCGACCCTGACTGCCACGGCGCCGGGATTCAACGTTGAGGTGGTGGATACTACCGGCGCGGGTGACGTGTTCCACGGCGCTTACCTTTACGGCTATCTCAACGGGTGGGACACGGAACACACTCTTCGTTTCTCCAATGCCGCCGGCGCCATGATGTGCGCCACACAGAGTGGCTGGGCAGGCATTCCAACGCTAAAACAGATTGAGGATTTCTTGCAAGAACGCGCTGGAGAATAGATGGGTGAGTGGCATAATTTGGTTACCTGAAGCGAAGACGGGGAAAAGGCAAAACTGAAAAATTGAACCGCAAAGGCGCAAAGAGCGCAAAGTGAAGCCGGAAGACGGCAAAACCATTTCTTATCTACAAAATCAGTGTATTTCGTGCTTCCTGTCTCCTCCCCTCCTTTGCGACCTTTGCGTCTCTGCGGTTAGCGCTTTTTCTTTTTC
>JACRIR010000108.1 GCA_016215705.1 Candidatus Poribacteria bacterium
CTCGGGCTCCCCATCGCAAAACAGATTGTCGAGGAGCACGGCGGTTTGATTCATGTTGTCTCGAAGCCCTCAGAGGGCACGACCTTCAACATAGTCCTGCCAATGACCCCACACAAAACCGATCTACCATCAACATACTAGCACTGCGTTTCCTAAACAACATGCATTGATTCGGCGACGTTCCCCCCTTTGCAAAGGGGGGAAGGGGGGATTTAAAACTCTTATCTCCCAAGGATTTCTTTGACTTCTTAAACCCCCCTTTGTCGCCCTTTTTCAAAGGGGGAGCATTGCAGCAAAACTTAGGAAGTGCTCCACTTAGTTCCCGGCATCTCGAACACCTTCCAAGCAACACGCCACCGCCTCGTCATGGCCGGGAGCGCAGCAACAATTTGCTCTCTTTTCTTCGCTAAGTGGTTATACCTAATTGAAAATGGGTACTATCGCCCATAGAGTTGTGGGCCATTTGGAGTTATTTTATCTTAAATCGGGCGTTAATTCAAAAAGCGGGGCCGCTGTCCTTTTCATTCTTGATCTGCACGGAAGGTCCTCTCAACGTCTTGAAGACGAGCAGATGCGGCGATGTAAGGAGGGATGAGAAATATACGTGAATACTCAAAATGATGCAGTAACGAGAACACTCGGCTCAACAAGGATTGGTTGATTCGGATAATTCCTACCGTGTCGTCAGTGAGGTTAACTGGGGATTGTCCGACCAATCACGAAAGGAGAGTAGCATATGAAATCGGGGATAAGACGCCTCTTGAAGTCCGCTGCGGCAGCCGCGACCACGTTTCTCGTAGTGACGAATTGGAATCTCCAAAAGGGTTTCGCAGACCCGGTGCCTGGCGGTACGCTGGACCCGCTCACGGTCCCGAAGTATCAGACACCTTTGGTTATCCCGCCGGCAATGCCGCGGACCGACACGATAAGGCAGGACCGCAAAGATGTCGATTACTATGAGATTGCGGTCAGGCAGTTCCAACAGCAAGTTCTGCCTCCGGGCATGCCCAAAACGACCGTGTGGGGCTACGGCAATGCGGCTGACCGGCTGCCCGGTCCGGGAGTGAGAACGTCGTTCAATTATCCCGGCGATACCATCGAGGCCCGGGTGGATAAACCGGTGCGAGTGAAATGGATCAACAAGTTAGTGGATTCACGCAATAACTATCTTGCCCATCTGTTACCCCTGGATCAAACTTTGATGTGGGCGAACCCGCCGGGTGGTCTCGAGGAAAGAGATATGAACGGCACGGACCCGACGCCGTACACAGGCCCTGTTCCCATCGTGACACACCTGCATGGGGCGCACAGCCCACAGGAAAGCGACGGCTTTCCGACCGCTTGGTTCCTGCCCGCTGCGAAAAATATCCCGGCAGGTTATGCCAAAACTGGAACGTACTATGATATTTTCAAAGGGTCATCGCCGCTAGGCGGTAGCTGGTCGCCCGGGTCGGCGCTCTTCCAGTATCCTAACGATCAACGCGCGACCACCCTATGGTATCACGACCACACTCTTGGGATGAGCCGCGCAAACGTTTACACCGGCCTCGCAGGTTTCTACATTCTCCGTGGGGGTTCTGACGACAGGATCATCGATAGCGCCACTGGCCGCTCTGCCAAGTTACCGGGACCTGCGCCGGCTCTTGGCGATTCGCCCTGCATGACGTACTATGAAATCCCCCTGGCAATCCAGGACCACTCCTTCAACAGCGACGGCTCGCTATTTTATCCAGACAACCGGGATTTCTTTGAGAATTTGCCCGAAGGCACACTTGCCGGCTTCGGCGTGCAATTCGCTCCCGACACGGACGTGGCGCCCATTTGGAATCCCGAGTTCTTCGGCAATACCCTCGTGGTCAATGGTCACACCTGGCCATATCTGAATGTGGAACCGCGTCGCTACCGTTTCCGACTTCTGAATGCGTCCGACACCCGGTTCCTCATCCTGCAATTCGGCGAACCGAATCTGTCATTCTGGCAGATCGGAGCCGACGGCGGTTTCCTGGCCGAGCCGGTACAGCGGACTGACATTCTTCTCGGCCCAGCAGAACGGGCGGACGTGATCGTGGATTTCACGAATATGGCAGTCGGAACTTCGATCATTCTCCAGAACATCGGTCCGGATGAGCCTTTCGGCGGCGGCGAGCCGGGCGCCGATTTCGAGCCGTCGGATGCTTCGACAACAGGGCAAGTAATGAAATTCAACGTGGTTCCTCTGCGGTCATCCGACAGAAGCACGCCTCCCAGCCGGCTGGTGTTGCCTGCAATTTCCCCAGTCGTTCCTGACAGCACGAGACTCGTATCTCTCAATGAAATGGAGTCTGAGGTGCAGAACGTATGTTTCGACGATGTCACGGAGGAAATCGTGGGTGTTCCGCCGTGCGGCGCAGGAACGACGGAAGCGCCCTTCGGCCCGACTATGGCCATGCTGGGGACCGTTAACCCCGATGGTTCGGGGAATCCGCTGCATTTCAGTGACGACGTCACTGAGAATCCCGCAGTGGGCGCCTCGGAACAATGGGAAATCCATAACTTCACTGAGGACGCTCATCCCATACACGTGCATCTGGTGCAATTCCAGATTGTCAACCGTGAAGTGGCAAGCGAAGTGTCCCCCAACTACGATCCGGAGAATCCGAACATCGGAGAGGTCTACCTCCCCGGACCGGAAGAGGACGGCTTCAAGGATACCGTGGTCGCCTATCCCGGCGAGATTACCCGGCTCAACGCCACATTTGACATGGCGGGCCTTTATGTTTGGCATTGTCACATACTCTCGCACGAAGACAACGATATGATGCGTCCATATCGAGTCGGCCCATGATGGCCGTCCGGCAAGGAATGCGGACAACGTTAAGTTGACCGACAACCTTGCAGAACTTTCGAATCTCTTCAGTAGGGGTACGGTGCGCCGTGCCCCTACTGACTTGAGCATAAGTGTCGGATTGAATTCACTGACAGGCAATCCGTCCGCCCAAAACAAATGAGGCAGGGTTCACGTAACTCTGCCTCATCTCTTTAAGGATTCAATCAGTTCCGGGGGCCTTGACTTTGATGAGAACCTCGTCTTGTCCTTTTATGTTAGTGTTGCTCAATATAGCAAAATTAGAGTGTATTCCACATAGCTACAGCGGCGTGGTTGGTTTTGGGTTCGGTTCAACTCTTCAGCGACTGTCCGCCGTCAACGATAATGGCTGTGCCGGTTATGAATTTTGCCTCGTCCGACGCGAGAAACAGCGCCGTATACGCGACATCCCATGCATCCCCCATATGGTTCATCGGCACACATGCGTCGCGCATGCGAATCAGGTCCTCCCTATCTATTCCCATGCGACTGGAGATGGCCTCGATCGCCATAGGGGTGTTGATGAACCCGGGCATGATGCAATTGCAGCGAACGCCCTGGTGCGCGTACTGCATCGCGATATCGCGTGTGAGACCATTCACGCCCGCCTTCGACGCGGAATATGCCACATATGGATAGGGCGCGCAGCGGATCGCCGCCAAAGACGAGATGTTCACAATGGCGCCGCTTCCTTGCTTCTCCATGTAAGGAAGAACGTGTTTGCACGCAAGAAACATGCCCTTGAGGTTCGTTCCGACGACCTTGTCCCAATCTTCCTCGCTTAACTCGACCGGGCCGCCTCCCTCGCCTATGCCGACGTTGTTATGGAGGATGTCAATCCTGCCATAGGTTTCGGCGCATTTGTCCGCCATCTGTTTGCAGTCGGCCGACTTTGTTATGTCGGCGCCGAATGCGAATGACTCGCCACCCTCATCATCAATCATCTTCTTTGTTTCCATGGCCGACTCGAGCCTGTAGTCCACCAGCATCACCTTTGCGCCCTCTCGCGCGAACAGGATTGCCGTCGCCCTGCCATTGCCCAGACTCTCACCCGGTGTCGAACCCGCTCCGACCACGATCGCAATCTTTCCTCTCAACCGTTGACACATATTTCATTTCTCCTAAGAAACCGGCAACTGTTTCCCTTAATTTGGGGACACCTTGCGGCAAGGTGTCCCCAAATTAAGGCGCGTTTCCTTCACGATTGACCGCGCCCCGCCGTGGTCGAGCGCTCCTGAGAACCTGTGCCTGATTCCCAGTTCCTTGTTCAAACGTACAGATTGAGTGAAGCCGGACTGCTACGGAATATCCATCACAATCTTGACATCGTCATTCGGGCCACAGAGTCGCTCAAAGGCTTCCGGCAGTTCGGCCTGAGAAACCGCACGGCTTATTATTGGGTCCACATCGACTCTTCCGCTTCTCACAAGTTCGATGCAATGGCGGAACTCTTCCATATCGCATCCATATGAGGTCTCGAAACGTATTTCGCGCACAAGCAGAAGCGCCGGGTTTACGTTGATATTCTCCAGACAAGCCGCCAGTAGGAGAACTCTGCCGGCAAAGCCAACAATATTGAATGCATCTTCCAGCACTCGAGGCTGCCCCGAACATTCCACGAGGGCGTCAACGCATGGGTCGAGCGCTTCTCGTGCGATTTCAGCGAGGTCCTCCTCGACGGGGTTCACAACGCGGTCTGCCCATCGCGACGCCGTTTCCCTTCGACGATTCGATGGTTCACTTATCACAAGCTTGCGAACACCGATGTCCCTGAGCAACGCTGCGGCGAAGAGCCCGATCGGTCCGGCGCCAGTCACCACGACACCGTCACCTTTGCCGATTTGCGCGAGCCGGACACCATGCAGGCTTACGGCCATCGCCTCCACCACAGCCGCCTGTTTGAAAGTGAGATTGTCGGGAATCCGCGCGAGCATGCCCTCTTTTGCCGCCACATATTCAGAGAATCCGCCTCGCACGTCCAATCGGGTCGGACAAATATGATGTCGCCCACGCCGGCACCAGTGGCATTGACCACACGGAATCCGCCCGAGGATTGCTACCCTGTCACCGATGCGGAAACCCTCGATCTGTTTGCCGACCTCCACGATTGTTCCCGCGCTCTCGTGGCCCATCCTTACATTGGGACTCAGCGAACCGTGTTTATACAGATGTAGGTCCGTCCCGCAGATGCCGCACGCAGCAACTTTGACCAGCGCCTCATCGGGCCCTATTTGTGGCTCAGGCGCTTCTTCGACCACCAACTCATGAGCATTCTTGAGCACTATTGCTTTCATGGCAAAGCTCCTGACTCTTCATTATTGTTTCTGTTGCGCCAGCCGGCGTTTCTCTCGCCTGTCCACTGAGAATCCGACTGCAGAATTTGGGCATGTCCAACGCGCCAACTTATTCGGCCGCTAACGCCCCTATCGCGTCGCGGTGTATGTTAATGCCGTGGATGCAGTAGCATTTGCCGCACTTGGCGCAGCCGGAGACGCCAAGGTCTCTTGCCTGCTCGCGCCTGTCAATCACATTGAGAGGGTGGAGGTGCAACTGCGCCAGCTTCACGAACACATAGGGGCCGGCGAACGGATTCTTCTCGAAGTTATAGTTCGGGCAGGTCGAGTTGCAGGCAAGGCATTCAACACAGTGAAGCAGTTTCTTGTGAGTCTCCGGCTCACAAATTACCTGCGGCTCCAAAAGGTCTTTCTGTTCGGGTATGTAGAGCTGCAGTTCGCGCAGCGCGTTGAAAAACGCCACCCGGTCGACCACAAGATCGCGGATGACGGGCATTCGGGCGAGCGGCGCAATTTTCATCTTATCTTTCGCCTCGGTGAAGCACGCCATTCTTGGCCGACCGTTCACCTCGACTGCGCAGAGCCCGCATTTGTTGAACCGGCAGCCGAACCGAAACGCCAGCGTTGGATCGTGATTCTCGTAAATATGCATCAGCGCTTCCATCACACTCGTGCGCTCACCGGCCGGCGCCGCGTAATCGACCCACTTTGGCTCGACATCGGTCGCCGGGTTGTATCTCCTGATCGAAATCGTTATCCTCATCATCACTTCTCCATGGTGGTGGATTTTAGTATTACTTCCCTTGTGCTTCGTCATGAGCCCACCTCCACGCGACGAATTTCGCACACGCCATCCTTCATCTTAACGACCATGTTCTTTACCGGAGACTTATCGTCGCGTTCCAGGAAATCCAAACGCACGTGCGCGCCGCGCGACTCCGTACGCTCTCCTTCGCGGGCATCCCCTTTCGTCTCGCTCCTATCGTCTTCTCACTTCGTTGCGGCGGACACGGCGGCAATAGCAGCCTCTGCAATCGTTTTGTCATGTCGCCTGTTCTTGACCAGAACAGGGGCAAAACCGGGCGGCGCCAGCGACGCCAGAATCGGTCTAAGAATGCAACCCAGGAAGACAGATGCAAGTATGCGCGAGTCACCTCCTCGAACGACTCCCGACCGTTGTCCCTCCACGATGAGCGTTTCAATGGTGTCCACCGGATAACGTGTTTTCCTTGGCAGCTTCCACATATGTTCGTGGACGTTGAGAAGCACGAACCTGAATGCGCTCGTCTCCTCGCGATAGCTATCCAGCATCAGCGTGACAATATCCCGCAGTTTTTCGAGAGTGGGCCGACGTGAAACTGCTGTCTCCTCGATCTTGCTTACCAGCATATTCAAGTAGTGCATGTGCAGGGACTTTGCAAGGTCCTCTTTCGACTCGAAATGCCGGTACAGCGCCGCTTCCGATGTGCCGGAAGCCATAGCTATATCTTTGTTGCTCGCGCCGTCATATCCTTTTTCGGCGAAGCAGCTCAATGCGGCCGACATAATCTTCTGCTTTTGACTGGGTCTCGGCATTCACACCTTCCGGCGCGGGAGAATACCGCCATTCCACCGCTAATCCCGCCGCTATATGTAAGTTATTAGTAACTTACAATCAGTGTATCAACCGTCGTTCATATTGTCAAGTCATCTCTTACCCACTGGGGACGCATAATGGCCACAGTTGTCAGGCCCAAAAGAACCGAGGCCACTTAGGCTATTTCCCTAAGTGGCCTCTTTTCAATTATTTACCTGGTCGGGGCGACTGGATTTGAACCAGCGACCTCTTGACCCCCAGTCAAGCACGCTAACCAACTGCGCCACGCCCCGAAACTCTGAAGCTGAGAACTGAAATCGAGGATCACAACGAATTCGGTTCCCTTAGCTCTAACAACAACTTCATTATACTCTTACTCCCGCAAAAAGGAAAATTCAAGCAGCAATGATCAAACCGCAAAGAACGCAAAGGAAAGCAAGAAGCCCTATCGCGAATCACGAATGCAGCGTGTTTAACGAACAGAAGGCAGATCACTTCTCCGAATCAAGGATATCAATGATGCCTTGAAGCCCCTTCTCTATCTCAGAAATCGCGTCCGAAAACGACTCGACCCTTTTCGCTTTCTCGCTCTCAAGTATCTGGTCACGCAAATGCTTCCGGGCGCCGCGAATCGTATAGCCTTCTTCATAAAGAAGCCGCTTGATAAGTCGCACCTTCTCGATGTCCTGCTGCCTGTATGCGCGGCTTCCGCTTCTCCTCTTGGGCGGGCAAAGGGAAGGGAACACGTCCTCCCAATATCGGAGAACATGTTGGGGCACATCAGTCATTGAGCTGACTTCACCGATGGAAAAATATATCTTTCCCGGGGCTTTTCGATCCATGAGTCATCCCCGAAGCAGGCCATATCGCGGGAGGATCAGGTCTATTGTAGCAACTCTTTGAGCGCGCGCCCGGCCTTGAAGGAAGGCACGGTGCGAGCCTCTATTTGTATTGTTTCGCCCGTCGCCGGGTTTCGGCCCTCGCGCGCTTTGCGTGTCTTCGCCTCGAAAGTGCCAAAACCGACGAGAGCAACCTTCTCGCCCCGTTTCATCGCCTCAGCTATCGTGTCAAGGATTATGTCCAGGACCGTGCCCGTCTCTTTCTTCGTGATGCCGCCCTTCTCAGAAACGATATCGATCAGCTCTTGCTTCGTCAATTGACGTCACCTCCATGTATGCGCGCCGTCATGCATTCCGTCACGCGCCCGGAACAGATAAAACCGTAATCACGTATGCGTACTCACCCGGCATTTCCCGAGCAATAAACGATGTAATTCTATCAAAGCATTGACAGGATTGCAAGAGACTTTGGTCTCACTGCATCGCCAGAACCTCCTCGACTCGGCTGAGACATCTTGCCTTGCCGAGGATAGGCAGCATCTTTGCAAGTTCGGGGCCGTGGAGCCTGCCGGAAACGGCGATGCGGATGGGCATGTAGAGGTCTTTTCCCTTCACACCTGTGGCTTTCTGTAAGGCTTTTCCGATAAGCGGAACATCCGTCGCGCAGATAGTGTCTCTCTTCTTAATCTCTTCGACAAAACCGGAGATGACGGACCGCGCGCTCTGGCTCGACTTCAGATATTCACGCGCCTCTGGCTCGATTATTGTTTCTATCGGTTTGAAATAGGGCGCGGCCTGAGCGACACAATCGGGCAAAACGGCCATATTCCCCCTCAAAGATTCAATGATTTCCCCAAGCGCGTCGTCTGAATACTCGGAAACGTCATAGCCGGACTTCAAGAGATAGGGCATGCACAACTCGCGAAGCTTGGCGGCGGGCGTATTGCGTATATAAGTCCCGTTTATCCAATCGAGTTTACCTCTGTCGAAAATCGCGGCGCTCTTGCCAAGCGCTGACAGGTCGAACCTCTTCACAAAATCACTGATCGGAAAAACATCCTGTCCGTCGGGGGTGGCGAAACCCAGGAGCGCGAGCCAATTCAAAAGGGCCTCCGGCAAATAGCCATTCTCCCTGAACTCTTCGACCGATGTAGCCCCGTGTCGCTTGCTCAAGCGTGCTCCATCGGGTCCCATTATCAGTGACAGATGTGCGAACCGGGGTGGTTCTGCGCCAAGCGCTTTGTAAAGCACGACATGGCGGGGGGTATTGGAGAGATGGTCTTCACCCCGTACGACATGCGTGATTCGCATACGCAGATCGTCAATCACGTTTGCGAAATGGAACGTGGGCGTTCCATCCGTCCGCAAAATAATGAAATCGCTGATTATGCCCGGCCCGAAGGAGACCCGCCCCCGCACGACATCGTCCACTACGATAGTCTGGCTCTCAGACACCAGCAGACGCACGACCGGTTTGCGTCCTTCTCTCGAAAGGCTCTCTTGCTGCGAGATGGAAAGTGATCGGCAGCGCCGATCATACCCCGGTGGGCGGCCCTCTTTCAGGGCAAGCTTGCGCCTTTCTTCAAGCTCCTCGGGCAGGCAGTAGCAGTAGTATGCATTCCCGTTCTTGAGAAGACGCTCCGCCTCGCTCTTATACAGATGAAAGCATTCCGATTGCCGATACGGCCCATAAGAGCCTCCCTTTTCAGCGCCCTCGTCCCATTCGAGGCCGAGCCATCTGAGCGACGTGATTATAGACTCGAACGAAGCTTCCGTCGAGCGCTCAACGTCGGTGTCTTCAATCCTGAGTACGAACGTTCCCCCTTGCTGCCGGGCGAACGCCCAGTTAATAAGAGCCGTCCTGGCGCCCCCGATGTGGAGGTGGCCCGTCGGACTGGGCGCAAATCTCACACGAATACTTGGCATATCGCACAACCTCTTCTATCAATGGAACAGAACCCTCGATTCGCTCATAATGACAGGAGGCGCGTTCTAACTCACACAATCTCTTCTATCAGCGCTATGGCTTGAGCGCAAATGGCGTCGCCCGTTCCGACCGGGCCGAGGCCCTCAGCCGTCTTGCCCTTCACGCTGATACTCGAAGGCTCGATGCCGATCGCTGCCGCAAGCGTGTTTTGAATAGTCTGTCTATGCGGCGTCAGGCGTGGCGCCTCGGCTGCGACCACCGAGTCAATATTGCATATTTTGTAACCCGCCGCGCGGACTTCTCCTGCCACTTGCTTTAGAAGTTCGATGCTTGATGCGCCCTTGTACTTCGGGTCCGTGTCCGGGAAATGTTGGCCGATGTCGCCGAGGGCCGCTGCCCCAAGCAATGCATCGATAATCGCATGACAAAGAGCGTCGGCGTCCGAATGGCCGACCAGCTTCTTGTGGAATGTTATTCGAACTCCCCCAAGGATCACTCCGTCGCCCTCGCCAAGCCTGTGCACGTCGAATCCGAGACCAATACGCATTATCGAACCCTCCGTTTGAGGATTTCTTCACAGATTAGTAAGTCCTCGGGTGTTGTCACTTTTATGTTCTCGTAAGATCCCATGACAATGTGCACGGGCGCTCCCATATGTTCCACCAGGGAAGAGTCGTCGGTAGCCACGTACTCTTTTCGTCTCGCCGCTTCGTACGCCGAAACCAGCAGATCAAACCGGAAGCATTGCGGCGTTTGCACCAGCCAGATACGGGACCGGTCGAGCGTCTCGGATACGATTCCTCCTTGCGTCGAAAGCTTGACCGTGTCCTTGCAAGGAACGGCGGCAATAGCGGCGCCGCCCTCCTCCGCCCGCTTGACGACCGTTGTAATGAGCCCTGCGGTAACCAACGGGCGAGCGCCATCATGCACCGCCACAAGGTCGCAGCCGGATGAAATTTCGCGAAGACAGTTTGCCACGGAATCCTGCCGTGTCTGTCCTCCAATAATCACGCGTACGGGCGTTCCGGTTCCGGCTTCCTCGCTGAGAAATCGACTGATAAGGTTTCTGTGATCCGGCGAGCACGCCACTGCGACCTCAGAGAAGCAGCCGGATTCCAGAATGGGCCTGAGCGTCCATCCCAGAAGCGGCCTGCCAAGCAGCGGCATGAGAACCTTTGGACCCATGGAGCCCATTCTCACTCCGCGTCCCGCCGCCGGCACGATTGCTACGGCTCGCATGAAGACACTCCGATCGTTTGAGGGCGGATTTCGCAGCGAAAAAGAGGGATGCTCGCAAGCTCACTTTATTTTGGTGAAGATCATCTGGCCGGCCGAGGTCTGAAGAACGCTGGTAACCGTAACCTTGACTTCTTTCCCGATCATGCGCGCGCCGTTCTCTATCACCACCATCGTGCCGTCGTCAAGATAGCCGATCCCCTGGCCCGGCTCCTTCCCCTCTTTGATTATCTTGATGATGAAATCCTCGTCGGGCAGGACTATCGGCTTGAGCGCATTGGCCAGGTCATTGATGTTGAGAACGTCGATACCCTGGAACTGGGCTACCTTGTTAAGATTGAAGTCGTTCGTGATTATCTTAGCGTGCAACTGCTTAGCCAATCTGACCAGTTTCGAGTCGACTTCGCGCACGTCGGGATAGTCCACTTCGCTTATGCGAACGTCTACGGACACCTGCTTCTGAATCTCGGTCAGGATGTCGAGGCCGCGCCTTCCGCGTGTTCGCCTCAGCGGCTCGGGTGAATCGGCAATGTTCTGCAACTCATTCAGAACGAAGCGTGGGATGACGAGAGAGCCCTCGATAAAGCCGAGTTTACATATGTCGGCTATGCGGCCGTCTATGATGACGCTCGTATCGAGGACCTTCGGCGCATTGAGTCCGCTGCGGCCAAACTGCGGAGCCGGCAACATTTTCAGGTCGCCCTTGAGCTTGACACCGATGGAAAAACCCAGATACCCCAGGAACAGCATAAGTGAAATAGTGAAAAAGTGCTTGATCTGGTCGAAAAAGGCGAAGCTGTCCGGTAAGACCAGGTCCAGCCAGCCAACAATGAAACTCGCGGTCACCATTCCGAGGATCAAGCCCACTGTCGGCGCTATGAGTCCCTCGAACGAGAATTTCTTGATCAGGTATTCGAGCCCTATTATAATGAAGGCGATACCCCCGCCTATAAGTAGACCAAAGATTTCGTACGACGTGCGGACAGGCTCGAATGTCCCGCCGATGACATAGCCGATAGACGCGCTGAAAACTATGAGGAGTACTCGCGCAATGAATGTGGTCATCTCGCTTTTTCGCCCCTCTCCTGACCGGACTTCGTGCCTCTATGGCATCGATTTGATTGTCCGGGTAATTAGACGGCTCAACTTTGGCTCGGCTTCGGCCGCCACTTTCAATATCATCTCGATGTTTGCCGGCTTGAGCGCATCCGGAAGACATTCATCCGTGATACAACTGATCCCAAGGACGCGCAGGCGCGCATGAATCGCGACTATGACCTCGGGAACCGTCGACATGCCGACGGCGTCTGCCCCGATTACACGAAGGAAACGGTATTCCGCCCGCGTCTCAAGATTCGGTCCGGCGACCGCCACGTATACCCCTCGTTTGACCGGTATCTTCTCCTCGAGAGCGACTTTCTCGATCTGCTCCATGAGCTCACTGTCGTACGGCTCGACCATGTCCGGGAAACGCGGGCCCATCGAATCGTCATTCGGGCCTATCAAAGGATTGGCGCCCATGAGATTGATGTGGTCGCTTATGATCATGAGGTCGCCCGCCTTGAAGTTCGGATTCATCCCGCCCGCCGCGTTTGACACAATGAGCGTCTTTATGCCGAGCGCCTTCATCACTCTTACAGGGAAGGTCACATCCTTCATCGAGTAACCCTCGTAATAGTGGAAACGCCCCTGCATTGCCACGACGTTCTTCTGCCCTATCTTTCCGAAAACCAACTGGTTCTCGTGACTCTTCACCGCGGATACCGGAAAATTCGGCAACTCGTCGTAGCGGATAGTCAACTTTCCCTCTATCTCCTTTACGAGCTCGCCCAGACCGGTCCCCAGGATAATACCTATGGCGGGCTTCAAAGCGGTCTTCTTCCTGATTGCCGCTACGGCGCCGTCAATCTTTTGCCTGAGATCACGCAATTTCGCCTCTCCTTCTCATCACGGTAAGTATGTGGTCCTTTTCGACACCTCTCAGCAGGATGCGCTTCTCCCTCGATTTCAAACCCGATACTATCTCCACACGCCTTTTCTCAATGTCGAAGAATCCCGCAAAAAGCCTGCGGCACGCCTCGTTCGCCGCGCCTTCCACGGGCGGCGCATTCACACGCGCCTTCAGAAACGCGCCCGCCACGTCCGTCACCGACTCTTTCGAGGAGCGCGGCTGAACCCGGACCCGCAGCACTACTCCCTCTTCGGTTGCCTGAAGATAAGCCTCTCCGCGATCACCTTCGGATTCTTTTTGCGGTTGCGGGATTATACCACGCTCTCTTTTGTCTTTCAAGAAAAAACTCCCGTTTTGCGCGAGCGAATTGGCGACTGCAATATGTTTTCGGATTTCTCGCAAGGTCGAATCTATTCGACCACATTATTGGGACTGCTCATCGGAGGCCGGCTGTTCGGTTCTGAGCCCATACTTCTCCATCCGATAAATCAAGGCCTGCCTCGTGATCCCCAAGAATCTTGCCGCGCGAGTCTGGTTCCAACTATGTTTTCTCAAACTATAGAGCAATAATTCCTTCTCGACTTCTTCAAGGTTTATTCCTTCATCGGGAATGTGGAAAAGAAACTCCGGACTGGAGGCCGCTGCCCCCCGGATGTGGTCCGGCAAATCGCTGACCTTCAAGCATTCCGCATCCTTGCGCAGGAGAAGTGAGCGTTGAAGGACATTCTCAAGCTCACGGACGTTGCCGGGCCACGGATAGTTCCTGAATGCCAGGAAAACCTCGGGCTCGATCCGGCACGTCGCCTCGCCAAATTTGTTCTTGAAATGGTGCGCGAGGAGTGGAATGTCATCCGCCCTTTCCCTCAGCGCCGGCAACTGTATCGGGATTACGTTGATCCTGTGGTACAGATCATCGCGAAATTGCCCGTTGGCCAGCATGGCTTCAAGGTTCTTGTTCGTTGCTGCTATTACGCGGATGTCCACCTTGACCGGCCGCGGATCGCCGACACGCTCGATCTCTTTCTCCTGAAGCACGCGCAGAAGCTTTGCCTGCAGATCGAAACGCAGGTCGGCTATCTCGTCCAGAAATATCGCGCCGCCGCTGGATAGCTCGAACTTGCCCACCTTGTCCGAAACTGCCCCCGTGAAAGCGCCCTTTTTGTGGCCGAATAACTCGCTCTCGATCAGGTTCTCAGGAATGGCCGAACAGTTGACGGCGATGAAGTTCCCCTTCCTTCGAGGACTATTATAATGAATCGCTCGCGCCACGAGTTCCTTGCCCGTTCCGCTTTCTCCTTTTATGAGAACCGTCGCATCACGCGGTGCGACCCGCCGAATCATCTCGAAAACCTCCGCCATGCGCGCGCTTGCGCCGATAATATTCTCAAAACTGAAACGCTCGACCAACTGAGCTTCCAGCAACTGCGCCCGCGAGCGCAACCTCTGCACCTCGAGCGCCTTCCTGATTACCAGCCTCAACTCGTCGCGATTGAACGGCTTTGTGATGTAATCATATGCGCCCAGCTTCATGGCCTCGATGGCCGTGTCGATTGTTCCAAACGCCGTTATCACGATCACAAGCCTTTCGATGTCACGACGCTTGATTTCCTTCAAGAGGTCCATTCCGTCGATGCCCGGCATCTTGATGTCGGTAATGACAAGGTCAGGATCCTCCGTGTCAAAAAGCTTCAGCGCCTCGCTTCCGTTTGACGCCGCGATGACTCCATAGCCCTCTTGCTCAAGGTTGAATTCAAGAACCTTGCGAAGGCTGGCGTCATCATCCACAAGAAGTATTCTCTCTTCGCTCATTCAGCGTCCTCCAACTGATTGAGTGGCAACGCGAGTGTCACGCGCGTGCCCTTGCCCGGCTCGCTCGAAATATCGATTGAGCCCCCGTGCGCCCTCAGTGTCCTCTTCACAATTGATAGACCCAGTCCCGTCCCGTCGGATTTGGTCGTAAAGAAAGGGTCGAATATCCGCGCCAGATGCTCGGGCTTTATGCCGATGCCAGTGTCCGTTATCTCCACCAGGACACCTTCCGCGCCGTTGCGCTTCTTGAGCCTTGTGGCAAGACTCAGAACGCCTCCGTTCGGCATCGACGCGGCCGCATTCAGCAGCAAATTCAGAATAGCATGCTCCATCTGTGACAAGTCCAACTCGAGCTCCGGCAAGTCAGGCGCAAAGTGCGTATGCACGGCAATATTCTTGCGGCCAAGCTGCAGGTCAAGAATTCGCAGCATCCGCCATAGAATGTCCGCAATATTCGCCTTCTCTCGATGCAGTCGTTGAAATCGCGCCAGCCCCAGAAAATTCGACACCACTCCGTTCAAGCGATTGACCTCATCGAGCATCAATTTCATGAACTCCTCGCGCCTTGCCTGAGGCGTCGCCGTGTCCAGCAAAATCTCCGCCGTCCCCTTGATGGAGGCAAGCGGATTCCGTATCTCATGAGCGAGTCCGGCAGCGAGTTCTCCCATAGTGCTGAGCCTCTCGGCGCGCCGAAGCTGCTCCTCCTTCTCGAGAATCAGGTCCGTCTGCTCACGAAGCTTTTGATAAGCTTTCTGAAGCTCTTCGGCCGTCCGTCGGTACCCCTCTCGCTCTCGCCGCTCGCGCTCCGAGAGCAATCCGGTCGCCCATCCCACTACGTTATAGATGAGTAACCCTAAAGCCTTTTCGGCGCCCGTCCCGAAAACGTGTTCTCCGACCGGACCAAGCACAACCGGAACATAAAGGATACTCACAACTATCGCCGTCGCAATTCCCCCAATCAGCCCAAACCATATTGAAGCCATCAATATCGGCAGAAAATACAGAAGATAATGAATATTGTGGAGCGACAAGTTCTCGTGGCTGACCGTCGTAACATAGTGCCAAGCCGTTATTGCCGCGATAACAGCCGCAATCACAGTCAAACGCGGAAGGTTGCGAAACCCCGAAATTTGTGTCATTCTCCAATCTGTCCAATCTGTTCTTGTCAGTTCATTTTAAAGAATGTTCCGTAAATAGGCAAGCGCCAACGAATGTATGGCAAAAAGAGACAAGGTTTCTGGTACTCTATGGCTTGACAAGCAGGCCGACTTGCGATATAATGTTTAGTAAACAATAAACAGGAGCCCCCATGGAATTCGGACATATTCTCAAAACCCTTAGAATCTCCGCAGGCATTAGCCTCAGAGAATTATCAAGGACCATCAATGTCTCTCCAACATATCTCAGTCTGGTCGAAAACGGCAAGCAGTCGCCGCCAAACGCCGCGAGAATAAGCCAAATTGAGGAAGCCCTCAAAGTGGCTCATGGCTCGCTCCTTGCCACCACCAATAATATGGACGCCGATGTCGCGCTGCTGCTCAGACATGTGCCAGAGGTAGTCGATTTTCTCAAGGTGGCCAGAGAGAATGCGATGGGGTCAGAAGATTTCATGGAACTCACCGGTTTTCTTAATAGTTATGGCTGGCAGAAGATGAAGGAAGCGCTTGAGAAAGCCTCGATTGAACCCTTCAAATCGCTCTCGGAGGACCGCGAAAAAATGGCCATCGGTCCTCATGTATGGCCCTTTCTCAACGAAAAGCTCATATTTGATATGGTCGGATTGGAAGGAAAGGAGGCGTTTTTCGAGGAGATTGTCACACGAATGATGCGACATCTGGAAGGATTGAGGCGCGACGAAATAGTCGAGCAACTGATGGAGCGTGAAAGCATCGCCAGCACGGGCATCGGTGACGGCATAGCGGTGCCACATGCCTACGTTTCCGGTCTCAACCGAATGGTCATTGTGCTCGCCCGCATACGTGATGGATTGGATTTCGACGCGATTGATGACGCGCTCGTTCATGTGGTGTTGCTCTTGGCAGGCCCTCTTTCGTCCAAGAACTTGCATCTGATGCTTTTGGCGCGAATAACCAAGCTCCTGAGCCATAAGAACTTTTGCGAGAGCGTGTTCGATGCCGACAGTCCGCGAGAGATCATTTCGTTGTTCAGGTCGATGGAGATGAAGATTCCCTAGGGGGTGGGAAAATGAACGCGAACAATCAAGTCAAACTGCTTCTGAAACTGTACAAACTTGAGAGCAACGGCAATGGTGTTGACAAAGCGCAAGCAGTTCGACGGCTTGAGAAGAAGCTGGACTCTTCTCTCTTGAAACGGTATCAGAGACTGAAAGAGAAGAAGGGAACCGGAATAGCAGTACTGAGAAATCGTATATGCAGTGGGTGCAAGATGGTCTATCCGGAAACGCACGAAATGCTGAAGTACAGAAACTTCATTCATTCTTGCGAGTATTGCGGCCGCTTGCTTGTGGTAACCGAAAAATCGGCGTGATTATATGGTAGGACCGCACCGTGTTATCGCAAACTCCACATGTCCGAGAACTTCTGAACGCGTCTTCCGGCCGCTTGCGGTTCGGAGAAGCACCCTCAAGAGCGCATCTCCCAGGCGCGGGAGAGGGGCGCCATGAGTGAAGAGAGGGCTGGCGTCAAAATCAATGTTCTCTTTCATGGTTGCCCACGTATGGGGGTTGCCGGTGATTTTCACAACCGGTGCGATTGGCGAGCCTGTGGGCGTGCCTCTGCCGGTAGTAAATAAGACTATCGTGCAGCCACCTGCAAGCATCCCGCTTACGGATTCAACGTCCTGCCCCGGCGTATCCATAACAAAGAGACCTTTTCCCTCGATCTGACTCCCATAACTGAGAACGTCTTCAATAGCGGATGTTCCCGCCTTGTAAACACAACCGAGCGACTTCTCTTCTATCGTGCTGATGCCACCAGCCATGTTTCCAGGCCCCGGCTGAGCCCCCCGTATGTCGACTCCCATCGCAATCGCACCCTGTTCGACGCTATACACGAAATCGAGAAGCTTGCGGGCAACCCCCTTCGAGCGGCATCGACGGGCCAGGATGTGCTCGGCCCCAATCATCTCCGTCGTCTCTGAAAGAACGACGCTTCCTCCCAATGACACGACCCTGTCGGCAACCCAGCCCACAACAGGATTGGCTGCGATTCCGGACGTGGCGTCGCTTCCTCCGCATTCAAGACCGACCGTCAGCCGCGAAATGGGGAAGCGTTCGCGCCTGGCTCCTCGGATTTTTCCGGCCAGTGCGCGCGCAACCTGCACTCCTTTTCTCACGGCGGCGCTCGTTCCGCCCAGTTCTTGAATGACGATCGTTTCCACTGGCTTCTTGCAGAGGGATATGCTCTTTCTCAACGAGTCAACGGGAACTTCTTCACATCCAAGGCTTACGAGCAACACCGCGCCGGCATTGGGATTAGCTCCCATGCCGCCAAGCGTCCGCACAGTCTGCTCGAAATCGGCGCCGATTTGGCCGCAGCCCAGCGGATGTTCGAGAGCCACGGCCCCTCTGACTTCCTCAGCGATTCTCTCTGAGACGTGATTGGCGCACACTATCGTCGGCACAATCAGCACATGATTGCGAACGCCCACTTTCCCATCAGGCCGGAGGAATCCTTTGAAACTCATGTCACTCATCTGCCGAGTTCACTTCCTCTTTGTCATTCCCGCAAAAGCAGAAATCCATGTTCTTGTGGTCACGGCAAGCTAATCTGGATTCCCGTTTTCGCGGGAATGACGTAGGGTATGTAGCTTCTTTGCGGTTCAACCATAAACCCCTAACCGACTACCCCGCGCCTTGCGGCCCCCCTTCGCCTTTCGCCTTTCGCCTCTTTTCACCATGAACCATAAACCATAAACCCAGTTTCTCATGAGCGAAGCGAAGCAATCTCTCTTTCTTCCCTTTCGCCTTTCGCCTCTTTCTGACCTTGGACCTTGGACTTTGGACCTTGGACTCTTTTTCGGATATCCCCTCTGCCGCGCTCGCTCGCCAGATTATGCGTATGAACGTGCTCTCCCGCTCGAATCGGCCGGGTCGCGCGTCCTATCTTTTCGCCGTATTTTGTCACTTGTGAGCCCTTGCGCATTTCCTCGAGCGCGAATTTGTGATAGATGGGTATTCGTTGCAGCAGCCGAACCATCTCGCCGGCGTCCGCAGTGACTGCAATCTGGCCCTTGCTCAACGGACGCAACGCGACCGCGACGTTGTCGCCCGGGCACAGCTTGAGCGAATTGGGTCTCTGCCTAGCGTTGGATTTTCGAGTGTCCCGCATTGAGTGCGGCCTCCACTTCGGCCTTTGTAACCAGAGCGAGATCGCCCGGAATAGTGAATTTCAGGGCGGCTATTGCAGAGGCGAAGTTAATGGCGTACTCCGCACTCTGTGTCAGATAACCGAAAAGGAATCCTGCCGAAAATGCGTCGCCCGCGCCCACTCTATCAACCTCTGTCGTTGCGACGACAGCCGACCTCAATAGCTTTCCCTTATGACAACAGATAGCCCCATCTTTTCCAAGAGTCACAATAACCGATGAACAGCCGAATCGTGAGGCAAGCGCCGTAACAATTTCTTCAGGAGCGCCTTTTGTTCCAAAAACATTTCTGGCGTCTTCAGAGCTGACAAAGAGGATATCTACCTCCGAACATATGGGCGAAAGGGCTCGCTCGGCCTGTCGATGGCTCCAAAGCTTCGTTCTGTGGTTCACATCAAAGGAAATCACCGAACGCTCTTTTCTGGCTCGCTTTATTATTTCGCTCACGAGACGGCGGCAATTCGGGCCCAGGGCCGCAGTGATTCCGGTCAGATGCGCTACACGTGCTCCTTTAAATAATGACCAGTTGATCTCGGACGAGTTGATTGTGTTTATGGCCGAGTTCTTTCTGTCATAGGTCACGCGATGGGGCCGCGGCCCTCTTCCGAACTCAATGAAATAGGTCGCGTTGCGGCCTTCATTCGTCCAGATTATCCCGGATGTGTCCACGCCGTGCGCCCGGATGGACGACGCTATTTTCCTTCCGAGTGGGTCGTTTACAAGCTTCGAGACCCAGCAGGTCTTCAAGCCGAGCCGCGAGACCGCAATGGCCGTATTCGATTCGGTTCCGCCAATAGACACATCAAGAGAGGTCGCCTGCTCGATAGTCTGGTGGTCGGGAGGCGAGAGGCGTATCATCGTTTCCCCGAACGTTACAACGTCAAAAGGCCCCACGACGTTTTCTCCTCTATACTACTCAATATCAGAATCACGAATTCTTGTCTTGATTTTCTTTTCTTTTTCTTTCCCCAAATCCGTGTTAATCCGTGTCAATCCGTGGTTAAGATGACTCTTTTTCTTTTATTCTTCTTCTTTTCCCCGTGACTCCCGCGCTGAGGCCCCGCGTTTCGCGGGGTCCCGCCCCCGGCGGGATGCTCTCCGTGGTTAAGACTGCGTCTTCTGTTTCTTCTTCTTTTGGTTGGTTGCGGCTTTGCCGCGCTGTGCAGGTACACTGATTAAGCTGCAAATTTCAGAACTCCACCAGCACTTTAAGTTCGGTGTTTGGCGAAAGCAGCCGCTCAAAGGCCTCCGGCAGTTCATCGATTGAAACGGTCTCGCTCACGAGACTGTCGGCCTTGAAAACACCCTTATGCATGAAATCGAGAATGTCGCCGAATTCTGCCCTTGTGAATCCGAGCGTGGTTTGCATCGAGACCTCTTTGATAATCCACAACACCGGCTGGACTGTTGCAGGCTCCAAACATACGCCTACCAGAACGACCTTGCCTGCGCGTCTGACGAGATTAAACGCCTCTTGCGTAGTATCCGGCACTCCGACGCACTCGAATACATAATCGACACCCACGTCGTTTGTGAGATCGCTCAACGTGTTGAGGACATTGTCCCCGGCATCGAGAACTACGTCTGCGCCGAATTCCTTTGCCGCCTGTGCCCGTCTTTCAACCCGCTCCGTCGCTACTACCAGCCTCGCGCCCGCAAGCCGCAGGTGCCGGATGATGCACAATCCGATTGGGCCCGCTCCCATCACCAGCGCCGTGTCACCCACCTTGAAACCCGACATACGAACGGCGTGATAGGCGGTGGCGAACGGGTCCATCACCGCCAAATCACGCAACGTGACGTTCTCGGGAACTTTGAGCAGCATCGAGGGGAAGACTCTCATGTATTCCGCATACCCGCCCGGCATGTCGCCGATGCCGATCCCGCCCATCTCCCGGCAAAGATTCGTAAAACCTTTCATGCACCAGAAACATTTGCCGCAGTAGAGAGCCCCATAAAGGCCTGCCTTCTCACCAATGCCCCATCCTTCCACTCCCTCACCAAGCTCCGCAACGACCCCGCTGCATTCATGTCCCATTATGGTGTCGGGCGGTAGCAAACCGGTTGAATACAGATGCAGGTCGGAGCCACAAATGCCCGTATACTTCATCTTGAGAATAATCTCGCCCGGCCCCGCCTTTGGAGTCGGAATTTCTTCCACCACCATGCTTCTTCTGTCTCTTAGAATTGCCGCCTTCATTTGTCTTCTCCCAACACTCTCTTACTACTCACATTCGAAATCGCGAATTCCTGTCGTGATTTCCTTTTTGTCCTTCCCCAAATCCGCGTTCATCGGCGTTCATCGGCGGTTAAAGACGCCTCTTTTTGTTTCTTCTTCTTCTTCTTCTTCTTCTTCTTCTTCCTCCCAAATCCCGTTCATCGGCGTTCATCGGCGGTTAAAAACGCCTCTTTTCGTTTCTTCTTCTTCTTCTTCTTCTTCTTCCTCCCAAATCCGCGTTCATCGGCGTTCATCGGCGGTTAAGAATGCCTTTTGATGTTTTCTCTTCTTTTCCCCGAATCCGCGCAATCTGCGAAATCTGCGGATTCCCCATTTCTTCTTTTGTTTGGTTGCGGCTATACCACGTTGCTAAGTCAGATTCTCTCGTCCGCTTTATTCCAGTGGCCGTACCTGACCTATCAGCAAGTCATTCGACCCGTGTGTTACAAAGCCGCCGCGATACTCTTTCGGCTTTAGTGTGGATACGACTTCCATGATCTGGCTTCCTAGCGGACATTGTTCCCACTTCGGTTGAAAGAAACCGATCTCCGGTTCGCCGCTGTACGCGCTCTTGATCCTGGTCTTGGATGGTATAAGCATGGGCCGGCTGAGTTCGGAGTTGAGTCCATTGCCCGTCGGAATATACTTCCACGACATCCACGGATGTGAGTTCGTCATCTGTTCCATCATCTGGATGTTTTCTTGGCTGATTTCAGTGGCATTGTTTACGGATATTTCCGCCAGTCGGTGGCCGTTCTCCGACACGTGCGCTCGCCAAACGTTTTCCATGCGCGAAGGATCGGGCAAATCACCGTAAAGCTTGGGAACTCCGAGAAGCTCACGCCCAAGAAGAATCGGAATCGTATTGTTCTCCCACAAAACGAGCGCATAGTTTCCGACGATGCTGTCTTTGTGACCGTTGAAAACCGCAGGAAGATTAATCCCGAAGATGTTGTAGCCTCCGCCCGCGAGAAAGTCGACGCTCCCACATTTCGAATAGTAGACCACTACAATCGGTTCGTCGGCTATCTCGAACTGCTTCGGCAGCAGGTTGCTGACCGCGTCCTTCTCCGTAAGATACAGCGCCGTAAGCGTCGTCACGTCCTCATATTTCGCAACGGCCTGCCCCTTGACCGGTCCGATACTAATCGGCATGAGATAATAAGTGTTCTTTCTTAGTTCCAATGCTTACGCTCCCTTCATGCGCCAGTTGCAATCATGCTGAGCGCTTTGTTGTCGTTCCGACCACCTGACCACGCCCGCGACGTGGTTAATTGTCAAAAAAACCCACTTAATTCGGAAACACCATGCCACATGGTGTCCCCGAATCAAGAGAAACGGTGAGCCTTCGACCGCGATGAATGGCGTATGCAGCACACCATGCTGCATGGTGTCCTCGAATTAAGAGAAACAGTCGTGGGTCTCCTAGAAGCTCTTCACACTGTCATTCTGAGGGGAGCGAAGAATCTCCCTTTCGCCCTTTGGCCTTTCGCCTCTTTTCACCATAAACCATGAACCATGAACCATAAACTCCGCACGCTTCGCGCGGCCCCTTTCGCCCCTCTTATGTATGTGCCATCTCTCGAAAACCCGCCACCAAATCAGGCGCGCGATCAACCAGGAACTCATCCACCTCTTCGCGACTCGGTATAGAGGTCTGCGCTCCCTTCTTTGTAACAACGAGCGCGGCCACAGCGGAAGCAAACCTCGCGAGACTTTTCAGATTGGCAAAGAAACCACGTCCCGCTGCCAGCGCGCCGACATAAGCGTCACCCGCCGCCGTTGTATCTTCAACTCTGACCGGAAACGCGGGTATGCGCATTACGTTGCCTGAGTCCGCGATAACGCTGCCTTTCTCTCCGAGAGTGATGATGACGGTTCGCGCGCCCTTGGCTGCGAGGATGTGTATCGCGCTTTCCTCAAAATCGGCGGCATCGTGTTTCACGCCCGTAAGGGCTTCCGCCTCGGTTTCATTCGGAACGAGGATGTCAACCTGCTTTAGCATGGAATCGGCCGGGCCGCCGGTCATCGCCGGCGCGGGATTAAGGATTACTGGAACCTTGTGTCTGACAGCGAGGCTCATGGCGCGGCTCAGCGTCTCCGGAGGCATTTCAAATTGCGTCACGAGAACCGATGCTCTCGCGATTACTTCTTCGGCGGCATCGATATCCGACGGTTCAACTTTGTGGTTTGCTCCCGGCGCGACGACTATTTGGTTTTGTCCCCCGGAGTCAACGATAATCATTGCGGTTCCGCTCGGGCATCCATTGACCACTCTGACATGACTCGTATCTATTTCCTCGCCGCTCATGTTGGCGATCATCTCGCGCCCGAAAGAGTCGTCGCCGACACAACCCACAAAGCATACAGGCGCTCCGAGACGGGCCGCCGTCACCGCCTGGTTTGCGCCCTTTCCTCCGAAACTGGTATAAAAACTCTCACCCGTAACGGTCTCGCCGGGCCGTGGAAAACGACTGGTCTTTATGACCATATCCACGTTGGCGGCTCCGACGACTACAACCGGCTTCTGGCGCATATCAGTTTCTCCGGATCACTGGTGCCAAAAAAGGAATCCGAATCGCAGGGGTCGCGAAGGGGCGCAGAGGAAAGACCAATAAAGCAATACTCTCAAAGTCCTCGGCGTCTTTTTCTTCTTCTTATTAACCCGCGTTAATTCTTGTCAATCCGCGGTTGAGATCGCCTCTTCTCTTTCTTTCCCCAAATCTATGGCCATCCTTGGTCCATCTGTGGCTAAGAATGTCTCTTCTTTTTCTTCTTCTTTTCCCCAAATCCGTGCAATCCGTACTATCCATTGCATTTTCTTTAATTCCTGTCGTGATTTTACAGAATATATTTGTGTAACTCCTTGTTCATGAATGGATTCCCGCCTTCGCGGGAATGATAAAAAGGGATTATTCATTCGTGTAATTCGTCTCGCGCCTTGCGCGATTCGTGACATTCGTGATCCCAGAGTTTCTTCTTCTTTTTGGTTGGTTGCGGCTTCGCTGCGCCGTGTTCATCTGTGGCTAAGAATGTCTCTTCTTCTTCTTCTTCTTTTCCCCAAATCCATGCAATCCGTAGGCTGAGCCCCGCGCGAAGTCCCGCGCTTCGCGGGATTCCCAATGTTTCTTCTTTTGTTTGGTTGTGGATTCGCCGTGAAAACGATTATACAGAAAAGTCCGCTGAGAAACAATATGCGGAAGAAGAAAAAACTTTGGAAAACGAATCTGCGATCACGAATGGCACAAACAAAAAATGCGAATGACACGAATGAAGAAAAGACATCTCTCTGCAGATTGCAGTGCGCGGCATAGCTGTAACAAAAGAAGCTATGAGTATTTCATTGCGCTTTGTGAGGGACAGTTGCCGGATTGAAGGCTGGCACGCGGCATTTCCTGGCGGCTCTTGCCAGGGAGGTATCCCGCGTGGCAATCGGCAGGCCGAGGCTCATGGCCAGGTCCAGGTAGGAAGCGTCATAGGTCGTAAGCCGCTGTTCTCTCGCGAGCGCCACGATTTCCTTGAGCATTCTTTCAGGGCTCTCCTGTTCGACCATGATGGGCAGGTTGCTCAAAAGAGCGAGAAAACGGACGACATCGGCCTCGCTCAGACGCTTCTTCCGCTCCGCCACAAGCAGTATATTGCCGACCTCCAGCGGCCAGATCGAGGGAACAACCGC
>JACRIR010000116.1 GCA_016215705.1 Candidatus Poribacteria bacterium
AAGTCCAGGGCACAAAGTCGATGCGTAGCACAGCGCAGCATAGTTCCGCGACCAAAAAAGGAACCTGAGCCACAGAGCGCACAGCGTGGCGTAGCCGCAACCAAACAGCACATATCGGGCGCGATGAATCGCGCCCCTACAGAATCTCTTGATTTATGTTTGTAGGGGCGCAATTCATTGCGCCCTCGTGATTTCCATGTAGGATGTCGCGCGAAATCACGACAAGAATTCACGATTTCAAACGTGAGTAGTACAGACAGAGACGCAAGAGTGTTAAATGTGTGGATTCCTTCGTTGGCTTGTTGCATGACTTGAAGGCTTATCAGCTTGTTGCTCGTTGTGTTCCAGAAGCGCGACGTAAGGGTCGTACAGGAAACGACGGTTTCTCCGCTGCCCCGTGATTTCCTTGAGAAGACCCATTTCGCAAAGTTGTTTGACAAGCATATTCGCAGTTACAAACGAGGCATTCGCCGTTTCTTCCACAATCTGCACTGAAACGACCGGCCTTGTGTAGAGTGTTTCGAGCAAAGCCAATGCTTTCCCAGCTCCGCGGCCCAGACGCTTTGTGATTAGTTCCCTGTGTTGTTCACGGAGATTGACGATCTGTCGGGCGGTTTCGGTAGCTTCTTGAGCGACCTCGTAAAGGCCCAGCAGGAAGAACTTGAGCCACCCTTCCCAATCTCCCCGGTCGCGAACCGCTTGCAATCTTTCGTAGTATTCGGAGCGATGCTTTTTGAAATAATGCGATATATAAAGCAGGGGGCGCTTGAGAATCCCTTTTTCACAAAGAAGGAAGGTGATAAGCAACCGGCCCACGCGCCCATTGCCGTCGAGGAAGGGATGAATTGTCTCGAACTGCGCGTGAGCCAGTCCCACTTTGATGAGGACCGGCATCGGGGTGGAGTCGTGCAAAAACTTCTCAAAGTCACCCAGCGCATTTTGCATCTCATGGGGTGGTGGCGGGACAAATTGGGCTTCCTCTAATCCGCATCCGGGCGGGCCGATCCAATTCTGAGACTTGCGGAACTCACCCGGAGCTCTCTCACTTCCACGCACACCCGCAAGAAGTTTTTGATGAATTTCTCGGATAAGGCGGAGAGAGAGGGGCAACTCTTTGAGACGGCTCAACCCATGATTCATCGCGGAGACATAGTTCACTACCTCCTCCACATCTTTGGGAGCGCCGGGTTCAAGCGCCTGCGCCTCAAATTCGAGAACATCCATAAGGGAGGCTTGTGTGCCCTCAATCTGACTCGACAGAACCGCTTCCTTGCGAACATACATGAAGACGAAGAGGTCCGGATTAGGCAAGGTTTCTGTCGAGCCGTCCAAACGCCCTAGAGCGCGGTCAGCCTGGGAGAGGACCGACCACATTTCCCCTTCCATTGCCACAGGCGGATTGGGCGGCAAGCTTTTTGGAAGAAAAGCTCGGTATCCCACCGGTTGGCTGACATATTGACGAGCCCGATTGACGAAATCGGTCGCCATATTCAAGTTTCCTACAATATACGCCTAGCTTGGCCTTCTTATTATCGAAAATGGCCCTTTTCTATAATAACGAATCGCTTACTATAGCTTTCTTCAGTAGCGGAGACAAATGAACGCCTGGTTAGCTGTCTGCCGGCGCTAGTAGGATCGTTTCTGGAATATGCCGTGGTGAAGCGCCGGATTTCCGAGACAGTGGATCGGAAATCATTGGTGGTTTGCAACAATGAAGTAATATCCGGATGTAATTAGTGATATTTAGCGTGATATTTCTGTAACAATTATTTGTGTTACTCCTTCTGTATCAGTATCTTATAACTGATGTTGTGAGGGATGAAATTCGACACTAAGAACTATGAGAATGAAACAGAATGCAGAATGCATGGATTACTAACCGCAGAGGACGCTGAGGACACGGGCGGACTGATCTCTCTTTTTGCTTTTCCTCTGCGAACCTTTGCGCCCTTTGCGGTTCAGATTCTTCTGTTTCTTCCAGGCGGCGGAACATTGAGCGCAAACTGAAAACCAGCAGGCGAAAGACGAAAGGAACAAGGCGAAAGGGAGCCGCGCAAGGCGTGAAGGTCAATGTCCAAGTCCAAAGTCAAAAGTCGGAAAACCGGGAAAAGGTTAGGAGAGAGGAAACGGGCAAATTGGAAGTCTGAAAGCTGAGGGTTGCTCTATTTCTTCAAGAGCCCCCCGACGGTGTCCAGGAACGTCTTTGTCTTGAACGGCTTCTCTATGTAGCCATCCGCTTTGTCCACTACTTCTCTTTGCCGTTCCTCGAGCCTCTCCTTATTTACATGGCCGGATACAAAAATCACGGGAACCTTCGCATAGCGCTTGCTCTTTTTCGCCATCTGAAAGAGCCTGATCCCGTCGATCTTCGGCATGACCACGTCCAGAATCAGCAGATCATATTTGTGCTTCTTGATCTTTTCAAGAGCGTCTTCGCCATTTTCCGCCGTGTCAGCCTTGAATCCGGAAAACTCAAGAAGGGACTGAGTGACGCTCAGAAAATCCTTGTCGTCGTCAGCCACAAGGACTCTTTTCTTTTCGTGTCTGAAAATCATACATCACCCTTTGGCTCTTTCGCCCTATATTTCACCTATTAAGCTCAATGTGCTGCAGCAGCTTTCCCCTATTCTTCAAGAAATCCTTTTGTTGGAAAAGTCGAGTCGTCCGACAGATTCCAGGCACAAATCCAGCCGCAGACAAGACACAGGGCTACTTCTTCGGGCATGAATGAAAAAGACAGGATGGGGGACTATGCCGCTTGGATGAATAGCTTCTTGGATAAATGTCTTGGCGCCCAAACAATAGAATAATTGAATGAATAATGAATGTATGTGGGAGCCACTTTCAGGATAACACGAGATTATCTCAATTTCTTCAGCATGTCAAGCGTAAGCCGGCCAGAAGACGGATTTTGACTGTCCGAAACACATTCCTGACCGCAAAGGCGCAAAGTCGGAATATCTCATAAGACCAGACCTCTTTCTGACTGGCTTAAGAAAAGAAACGAATTCCAATGCTTTCTTAACCACGGGGAGCACGGAGAGCACGGGGCATTCCTTCTCGGCGAATCTTCTTCTTGTCGATGATTCTCTCTTTGCGTCCTCTGCGCCTCTGCGGTGAAAGAAAGCCGTTTTGGACAGCAGTGACAAGAATTCAAGAAACTGAACGTGAGTAGCACAGCGCGGCGAAGCCGCAACCAAATCGCCATATCGGGCGCGATGAATCGCGCCCCTACAGAAATCCCTCGTATACTCCTGTAGGGGCGCAATTCATTGCGCCCGTGTGAGTTTCATACGGTGTGTCCGACCCTTTGCGGTTTGATGCCCGTTGTTGCGTTTGAGGGATGAAAACCTGTATGATTGAAGAGCCATTGTTTCCTGTTTCCGGAATCATATTTCTTTTCAACCACAGGAGGAAAGCGGTATGAAGCGGAAGATTTTGACCATCCTGTTGAGCGGAATCATTCTTTTTGCTATCGCAACGACGCTCCCCGCCGACACAATTGTGCTCAAGAGCGGCAAGGTCATTGAAGGCGAGATTGTCGAAGAGACAGACTTGCTGGTCGCCGTCGAGATGGAATCGGGCACGGGCTTCTTCAGCAAGGAAGACATCCAGTCGATAAACAAGGAACGCCTGGACATTGCTAAGGGAAAGATTGTCGAGGCCACCGGCACGGTCGAGGTGCTCCCCAAAGGAGAAACCGTCTGGAAGCCGGCGCCGAAAGGGACGCCGGTGGACGAGGGCGACTCGATCCGCAGCGGCCCGAACTCGAAGGCGGTCGCCGTCTTTGCGAATCAGGTGATCATGGCGGTTGAGCAGCAGAGCAGCGTGAACATGGAGAAGCTGCAGCAATCGCCAAAGAAGGGTATAAACATCAAGGCGAACCTCGGCGGCGGTCAGATATGGAACGACGTCGGGACACTCAAGACAAAGCAGTCCAAGTTTTTCGTTGAGACCTCGCAGGCTGTCACCGGAGTGAGAGGCACGGTATTCACGGTTCAAGTCGCCGCTGACGCGACAACGAAGGTCGCCGTCGTGGACGGGACCGTCGACGTGCGCACGCGCGGCCTGATGATGAGCCCGACCAAGGTCAAGGAGAACAGCATGACCGAGGTGGCCGCGAACCGCGCACCCTCTGCGCCGTCTGCAATCTCGCAGGACTTTGTCGCGCAATGGAACCAGTATAAGATGAAATTCCGCATCATGAGGCTCGGGATGCTAGGCGGGCGCCTCGGCCTATCGCCGACGCAGACATTGTATGCGGGCGCCGCACTGGCCGTCCTCATCGTCGTAGTGGTCGTTGTGTTGCTTGTCCGTCGCCGCACGGCGTAAGAAAGCGAAAGACGAAAGGGAAAACCCCCCTTTTTTCCCCTTTATTAAAGGGGGATGAAGAATCTGTACCGCAATTCTTTGTAGGGGCGACCCGGCGGGTCGCCCCTACGACTAGAATGTATGGCGGAAAGGATGCGGCTTCTCTGTGGGTGCGAATTCATTCGCATGCTTTCTGTTCAGAACGCCGTAAAGACAATCGTGACAGAAATTCGCGACCTCACGATTGGCGCGGATTAGGAACCCGGAAGAGCCTTTCATTCGTGTGATTCGTTGAATTTGTCATTCGTGATCCCGGTTTTTCTTCTTCTCTTTGCGGCCTTTGCGCCTTTGCAGTTGAATCTGCCTTTCTCTGGAGTATAACGTGAAGAAGAAACTTGATACTCCGCTTCTTGTCGGGTTCGCGCGCGTGGACATCACGCCGTCTGAATCATTGCCGATGGGCGGCTACATTGCGCGGACCCAGCCGGCAACCGGCGCCCATGACCCGCTCTATGCCAAGGCAATCGCATTTCGCTATGGCGATACCGCAGCCCTCTTGCTTGTGCTCGACACTCTATGTGTATCGAGCGCATGGGTGCGCGATTTAAGAGGCGTAATCAATTCGAAGATCGGCTTGCCTCCTGAGAATATCATGGCGGCCGCCACTCACACGCATTCCGGCCCGGCGGTCTTGCTGCCGGTAACGAGCGACAACGCGATTCTGCGCCATGAAGCAAGCCTGCTCAGTTTGTGCGTTGACGCGGCAGAGCAAGCATATGCGGCGGCGGAGCCATCGCGTGTGCGATTGAGTCGTATCGCGGTGGAGAACATATCCGCAAACCGTCGCCACTCAGTCAGTCAGTTTCTTGTTCCCATGTCTGTCGTTCGCGTGGAGGACCTGTCAGAAAATGTGAAAGGTCATTTTGTCTCATTCGCGTGTCATCCAACTGTCATGCCCGCGGAGAATCTGGAGTATTCCGCAGACTTCTTTGGCGCTGCCGCCCGCGAGGTCGAGGCAACGTTCCCGGAGAGCATGTGCGCTATCTTCAATGGCGCGGCAGGCGATATGAGCACACGCCATACCCGCCGAAGTCAAACATGGCCGGAGCTCAATCGACTCGGGAAAGAACTCGCGAAACAGATCGCCCGGGCGAGTGAAGCATCCGCTCCGGCGAAACCGGGCCCGGTCAAGGCGAGATTTGTCACTATGTCTGTGCCGTTCCGAAAAATCCCGTCGTTGGAAGAAGCGCAAAAAGAATTCGAGGCGGCCCAAGACGCCGACGATGAACTCTTGCAGCGAACGCTGGAGAAGAAAGACAGAGACCCGCTTCTTCTCCTCAAGTCGCTGGCTGAAGGACGGGCCGCAAAGTTCATGTTGAGCAAACTTGGCGGATGGGAGCCTATTTTCGGCATGACGAGCGCAGACGTGGAACTGAGCGTAATACGCATCGGCGATCTGATAGTCTGCGGGCTCCCCTGCGAATTTTTCGAGGAAAGAGGGACCGAGTTGGCGGATGCCGCGCTGTCGAAGTTTGGCTTTGTAGTCGGCTATGCTAACGGCTACTGGGGCTATGTGGCGCCGCCGAGCGAGGCTGCGCTCGGCGGTTATGAGGCCATCATGTCGCCCCTGCCGCCGGAATATGAGCCCCAAATCATTCGCGAAGCCAAAATGCTTGTCAGGGAAATAAAAAAGGCCTCTTCTTCTAAGAAGAATCCAGGCAAATGAACGAAAAGACATACATCAACGAACTCATCAAGCTGCTTCGCGGACTGGTAAAAGAACAGCGCAAGCAGATCGCCGATGCCGCCGGGATAGTTGCGCGCTCGATGATGAATGACGGCGTGATACACGTCTTCGGGACCGGCCACTCGAGTCTCGTCGCGCAGGAAGCGTTCATGCGCGCCGGCGGCCTGCTGCCGGTGAATGCGCTCCTCGATGAGCGAGTGCTTCTGAGCGGAGGCTCGCTCAACAGTTCGGCAATGGAACGGCAGGAGGGCCTGGCCGCTGATATACTTTCCGCGCATGAAATTCACAGTTGCGACGCGGGCATAGTGGTATCGAATGCGGGCCGCAACGCCGCCCCCGTCGAAATGGCATTCGAGATGAAGAAAAGGGGGCTGTCCGTGATTGCCATCACCAGCGTGGCGCATTCGACCTCGGTCGAGCCCGCGCATGTGAGCGGCAACAAACTGATGGACCTTGCCGACGTCGTGCTGGATAATGGGGCCCCGTACGGCGACGCGCTCATCGAGATGCCCGGGCTCGCCGTCAGAATGGGAGCGGCATCCACTGTGACCGGCGCCGCCATGATAAACGCGGTACTCATTCTCGCGGCCGAGAAAATGCTGGCTGCCGGCTCCGAGCCGGTTGTGCTCCCAAGCGGAAACACACAGTCTGCGGATTTCTCGCGTGTGCAGGAAGCAATGGAGAAATACCACGGGCGAATCAAGTATCTCTGATCGGGTCTGAACTTTTCGGGTTTCGGGTTCATTCCGTCTTGGATTGTCAAAAAGATAGGCGACTCCGCTGGTTTTGCAAACTTGCGCTCTTTGCGTTTTTCAGGTTGGAGCAGGTTTTTCGCTTCGCTCCCGGCGAACCGGTGACCGTTTCCCATAATTCGGGGACACGATGCGGCATCGTGTCCCCGAATTATGGGGCAATCTTGGAAATCTGCGGATTGAGAAAGGAATTCAGTGGCTAAAGGCGACACCCTTTTCAAGAATGGCGCGGTGGTCCTCAACGAGACCGTTTTGTTTAAGAGCGACGTGCTCGTGAAGGATGGAAAAATCGCCGAGGTCGGACCCGATCTCAGACGCCCGCGTGATACCGAGTTGATTGATGCGACCGGCCACAATATTGCTCCCGGTCTCATAGACCTTCATGTTCATGGGGCGGTCGGCCAGATGTTCGAGCTCGCCGATGCGGACGGATACGCAAAGATCGCGGCCACACTGGCGCAATTCGGAGCCACGGGGTTTCTCGCGACGCTCGCCGCGACACCGCATGAACAGACGCTTTCGGCAGAAAAGACCGCCAGGGAATTCTCGCGAAACGCGAATGTCGGCGCAAAGATGCTCGGCATCCATATGGAAGGCCCATATCTCAACCCCGAGATGGCGGGCGCACAAATCGTCTCCGCCATGCGGCGTCCCTCGCGGACGGAGCTGCGAGAATACATCGAGGCGGCTGACGGACTCCTGAAAATCATGACGCTTGCGCCGGAACTCGAGGGCGGACTCGAACTGGTCTCGACGCTCAGGCAGTCAGGCATCGTAGCCGCCGCAGGCCACTCGAACGCGACATTCCAGCAGATAAAGGATGCCCTTGCCGCAGGCCTCACGCACGTCTCGCACACGTTCAACGCCATGCGCGGCCTGCATCATCGCGAACCGGGGACCGTCGGCGCAGCGCTGGCAATGGACTTGCTCTCCGCCGAGGTTATCTGCGACGGACACCACGTCGCCCCGGCTGCCGTCAGCATCCTCATGCGGTGCAAGCCGAGGAACAAGGTGGTATTGATCACAGACGCGGTAGCGGCGCTCGGATTGCCGGAGGGCGATCACGATTTCCTCGGCATGCCGGTCTCCGTCAGAGGAGGCGCTGTGCGCTTGAAGGATACGGGCGGTCTCGCCGGCAGCGTACTCACGCTGAACACCGCCGTCAAGAACGCCTTTCAGTGGTTCAGCGGAACTCCATTCGGCAATATCTCGCTGCGAGAGGCGTTTCTCATGGCGTCGCTGAATCCGGCGACGGCAATCGGCATCGACAACTCGAAGGGGCAATTAGCGGTCGGCAAGGACGCTGACATCATTCTGATGGATGAACACTTTGATGTAAAGCTCACAATGGTCGAAGGACGAATTGTATACAGACGCCCGGCACCCTCTTTCCCCCTTTATTAAAGGGGGATTTTGGGCAAGGGCGAAAAGGGAAGAAAGAAATCGGGATCACGACTGGGACAAGTCGCGCGAATCAAGAGTTAAGATTCAGATCGAACGTCACTCTGAGCGAAGCGAAGAATCTCAACCAAGGATAGAATATCCTTGAACTTGTTGTTTGTGTAATTCGTGATTAGTGATCCAAGACTTGCTTGTCTCTAATAGAGTTATGAACGTCCCGAAAGAAAATCTCTCGAAAGCGATAATCCGCAAATACCGCCCGGAGGACCGCGAGGCGGTGCGGCGGATATGTTACGACACGGGGCTGATGGGCGACCCCATCGACCTGTATTTCGGATGTTACGAATTGTTTGCGGACTACTGGATGAACTATTATACCGACTGCGAGCCTGAGTCGGCGTTCGTGGCTGAGCTCGACGGAAGAGTAATCGGCTACCTGGTCGGGTGTCTGGACACCTCGAGACAAGAGGCAATCCAGAAGACCGCGGTCCTGCCACGAATTCGAAAAAAGCTCTTTACGCTCGGCTACAAGATTGACAGGCGTTTCTTCAAGTTCATGTGGAGATACGTGCGAACCATGTGGCGGAACGAGTTTGCGGACGAGCCCACCGACGGTTACCCCGCTCACTTGCACATGAACCTCGCCGAGGGCTACAGGAGCGGTGGGGTCGGCTCGAGGCTGATAGCTGCTTTCCTGGACTATCTCCGCGCGAACAACGTCAAGGGATTGCATCTGGGCACGACCTCGCACAACAAGCTGGCCGTGCCATTCTATAAGAAATGGGGTTTCCGGCTGGTCTCACGGTATCCATTCACGATGTACGAGGGTATGGTTCCCGAGAAAATAGAAATCCTCTTTTTCACGCGAGAAGTGTAAAGGGATGGGAGCGATGATTCAACGAAAATACAATCTTAATCTCTGCATTGCGATTATGCTTGGGGCCGTTTTGCTGACGCTCGCGCTCGGGGCGCTCCAGAAGCAATACGGCATTTTCGACGGCGCGGATGCAGCCGCGATCCGGTTAACTGAGGCGGTCAGGTCCGTTTATCTTACGCCTGAGATGTGGACGATATCATGGATCGGCGAAGAGATGGGCCTGATGATTATTATCTGTGTCGTCTACTGGCTGGGATACACGACCGAGGCGATCACCTTCTTACTTACGCTCCTCTTCGGCAATGTGATCAACTCGCGCATGAAAGAATTCTTCGAGCTTCACAGGCCGCTGGACACAGAAATCAGCAAACTCTACGAGGCGGACGGTTACGGCTATCCGAGCGGACACAGCCAGACGGGGATGTTGTACGCATGGCTCATCTATGCTTTTGTGCAGAAGTACTGGTACTTGTGCATTCTGGCTGCATTCTCGATGGCGGTAAGTCGGATATATCTCGGCGTGCATTATTTCTCGGATACGGTAGGCGGACTGCTCTGCGGACTGGGGGTCGTGGTCGGCGCGACCGGCATCTATGGCCACGCGCGAGATTTCAGCTCTTTGCGCGAATCTCTGCGACGGTCGGCTGCGCTCAGAGTGCTCTCGTCGCTCGCGCTCTCGGTGATATACCTCTTGTTCGCCTGGCCGGCCCCTGAAGCGTCCAAGTATTCCGGATTCCTGCTCGGCTTCTTCGTCATTTACTCGACGCTCGGTTTCCGCTGGCGCTCGCGCGGCGTGCCTTTTTCAGTATTGGCCTCAGTAGTCGGCCTCGCGGTCTTGATGGGCGTTCGCGTCGGGCTGTCAGCAATCCTTCCCAAGACCGACATCAGCAATTATTGCAGATATTTCGCCCTTGGTGTTCTGCTCGCTGGTTCGCCACTCGTCTTTGTAAAGATGGGATTGCTTGAGAAGCAGGATTAAACCGCTGTTTCCCTATTAAGGGCTCAGGCGCAAAGCCAGCAAACGGAAGATTTTTCATGGGAGTCGCACCACGAACGTTACAATCTGCACGAATGGCGTCTGACTAGGAGATTCTTCGCTTTGCTCAGAATGACATCACACTCCTTTGACTCGCGACCCGTGACTCGCGACTCGAAACTTTGTTGTCCCTTTTCGCCTTTTCCCCCCTTCTTCTTTTTCCTTCGCCTGCTTAATGTTCCTTCGCGCGCGCGAGGAGCACGTTCGTATCGCGCAGGCGTCGCGCGAGCATCTTCACGAGATTGAACAGCAGGCGGATGGCGACGCTCTTGGTAAGCAGACTCTCGATGCGTTGTTCGTCGAGCGCAAGCACCACGGAACTTTCCATTGCCACCGCTTTCGCCGAGCGCGCCTTGTGCTCGAACAGCGCCATCTCGCCGAAAGTTTCGCCCGGCCCCAGCACCGCGAGCGTCCTCTCGCCACGCGGGTCCTCGTCGACTATCTGGACTCTTCCTTTCAAGATGACGTACATCTCGTGGCCAATGTCGCCCTTACGAAAAATCACGTCGCCGGTCATTATCTTCGACTGGAGCGCCATCGCCATAATCTTGATGCAATTCTTAAAGTCGATCCCGTCGAAGAGCTCGATTGATTCAACGAGCGGCCGATACTTCTCATATTTCGCATACTTGTCCTCGAGCTGCTCAGCCATGTGGGCTCACCTTCCTTCCAGCAAGAAGTGGTTTATGGTTTCGAGTTTTTGGTTCCCGGTTGATTCCTCCCAAAAGAATGAACCTGATCACCGTGCTTATTCGGGGACACGATGCGGCATCGTGCCGAATAAGCCAATCTCCAGCCAGTAGAACCGCATTCTCACCCGAAAACATCAAAGATCGATAATGCCTTTTACTTTCGAGCAGAGTTCGCCTGTAGCGCCGCCGCCAATGTGGACGTCGGCCGACTGCTTCAGATACTCGAACTCCTTCAACTGGCTCTCGACATCGGGGGCAGGAGCCTCCTGCTCTTTCTTGGCATCGAGTAATCGTATGATGAGCCTCTTCTGTTCCCTGGAAGATTCGGGATCAAAGTAGTAGACGTGCTCAGGGTCGGTGGGAACCATGACGAACACTCCGGCCTCGAAGCCGGCCGGCCTCCGGAGCCCAGGCTCGAAGATTATTCCCTCGACCGGCTGACCGGACTCGTTCGCGTCGAACTTGATGACAGAGCCATGCCCCGCCTTGCGAAGCTTGTCAAATATCTTTTCGATTTCCGGACCGTTCACGACCTTGGTTTCCGTTGCGCGCATGCCAAATCAAAAAAACCGACGCGGGAGATGCGGCCTTTTTCCTGCCCTTTCCCCCGGTCGGCAAGTTTTATGGCTCAGACGACTCTTCGGCGGAATCCGCAGAAGACAATACATTATTTAAGCTATTATTTATCTGAATGTCAAGCCGGAACGAGAAGAAGGGTGTGCGGCACAAGAATTGGTCAAGGCCGGAGAATTCTTGTAGGGGCACGCCGCGCCGCGCCCCTACAGAAGCGCGGCAGACATGTTTCCAGTCGCGGCATGAATCCCATGGGATAGTATTCGCTACCCTCAGAAACACGAACCTATGGAAAAGGCTATCATCAACCACCTTTTATGTCGCACACCCATTCGAGAGGTCAAACTTGAAAGCTGCGCCGTCGGTGTGGTATTGTTGGTTTGCGGAGAAAACAACACTATGATGGCCGAGCCGGAAAAACAGCAGGAACCTCGAGAGCCCGAACAAAAGGCCTCGCCCGCCAACATCGAGGACAAGGGCCAGCTCGCACGCTTTTGCTGGCTGCTTTTGCGAAATGCCCTCAAGGACGCCGAGTGGCGCACACGAGCATGCGCCGCGTGGGGCATCGGAGTGGCTGCCGAGCGGTTGCCCGAAGAGTATGCCGGGCCGGCTCTCGACGCTTTGTCCGAAGCAGCCGCGGATCACGACGGATTCGTCCGATTCTGGGTTGTCGAGGCCATCGGAAAGCTCGGGACCGAGGAGAATGTTCCGCTTGTGAGGGCCGCTCTGAACGACAAGGACGACTACGTCCGTATCAACGCAGCGAAAGCCCTGGCGCAACTCGGTCAACCCGAAGGCTCTAAGATTCTCATTGAGACGCTTGAGATGTCGCCAAGCATGGTCACTACCTCTGCCCGCAGTTCAAATAGCCGCCGGGAATGGAAACTCAAAGTTTTCGCGATCGAATGCCTGGGTGAAGTCGGCTCGCTCGCGGCCATTCCTCACATCGTAAGATTACTCAGACAGCCGCACTGGCCGGTCAGGGCCAGCAGCGCCTGGGCGCTGGGCATAATAGGCGATCGGGGCGCAGTTCAACAGGTGCGCCCCCTGTTGCACGATTCCGAAAAGCTTGCACGCATAAGCGCGGCCGAGTCTTTGGGCCGGCTCGGCGAGCAAGACGCCGCCGGGTTGTTGAAGGCTTCGCTCATCGATGAGAACAAGACTGTGAAGTACAAGGCGGCCGAATCGCTTGCAAAGCTGGGATACAGGACGGGTGTGGAATTGCTCTCGGACGCCCTGAAGGACCCTGACACGAACATTCAGAGCATGGCCGTCACGGCCCTTGGCAAGCTCGGTGATACGTCCGTCCTCAAACTGCTGGCTGAAAAACTTGACGCCAAAAGCTGGCATCTGCGCGCCGACGCCGCAGTCGCTGTCGGACGCCTCGGCGACCCCAAAGCGCTTCCTTTCCTCAAGAAAAGACTCGAGGACCCGGCAAAGAACGTCCGCGTCTGCGCCGCTGTAGCGATCCTCATGCTCATCGGAAGATAGAGACTGCTGAAGAGATCGAACCGCTGATGTTGAGTCCCGTATGCTCGTTCATTAGTTCAAGACCCTTTACATTGACATTTCAGCAAGAAAATTGGGGACACGATGCGGCATCGTGTCCCCAATTTTCTGGGCCAAGCGGCAGAGTCAAGTATTATCCCTGAATTGTTCTTTTCTTACTCTCTGCCACGCCCTCGAAAAGCCGTAAGGCGCTGGAGATTCTTGTCCTTTCTGCCTTTATTTCCTTTGGTTCTTTACTTCCCGAGAAGCGAATCGAGTCTGCCGAGTTCCTCGAGCGCGTAGAGATCGTCGAACCCGCCGACGTGGAAATCGCCGATGAATATCTGCGGTACGGTGCGACGGCCGGTCGACGCGATGACGTGCTTCATCGCCTCGCGGTCGACTGATACGTCGATTTCCTCGTAGGCGACGCCTTTCTTTGAAAGAAGCGCTTTTGCCCGATCGCAATAATAGCAGGTGGGTGTTGTGTAGATTCTGACTTGAGCCATGAGACGTCAACTCCCTTTCTTCAAAATATTACCCTTTTACGGGCGTATGTGTCAATCCACGGAGCAGGAGCAGCGCAGCGTCACAAGTGGCCTGCATCCGGCAATGAGCAAAATGAATTTCACGAACGAGAAACTTGCGAAAAATCGGGGACACGATGCGGCATCATGTCCCCGATTTTCATCGAACTGTCAGTTGACTTGTGCTGCCCATGTCTCTATAATAAGCTCGGTTTATTGGCAGAATACCCTTGATTTCAGGCTCTCTCCCAGCCTTACTACTCGGAGTGGATGACACTCGCCACGCGTTTTTCGTGCCCTCCGCAGTATAGAAGTGTCGATGCAAATTCCGACCAAGATCGATAACCATGAGCTTGTAAGCGCTCGACCTGCAAGCCGGCGCCTTGTGAGTCCCCGGCTGGTGCTTTTTCTGGCGCTGGCGCTGGTGTACTGCTATGTCAGTTTTCACCGCGTAACTCTTGCGGTTATCGGAGATTTGCTTGCTTCCGAGTTCAACCTCGGTCCGGCCGAACTCGGGCTTCTCGGCGGCATCCTGCTCTATTGCTATGCTTTCATGCAATTGCCCTCCGGCATCCTCGCCGATCACGTCGGCCCGAAGCGCACGATCATCCT
>JACRIR010000117.1 GCA_016215705.1 Candidatus Poribacteria bacterium
CAAAGGGTGTCATCCTGAGCAAAGCGAAGGATCAGCGGAGCGAAGTATCTCATTCGCTCCTCTCTCTCACCCTTCAGGCGTGGTGGGGGACCGGAGGCAGCCGCTTGTCTTCACAGTTCAAAACATGCGCGCGGGAAGGAGCGCATGGCCAAACAATCAACTCCACGCCCGGGCGTGGAGCCCCAGGCTTCTTTATCGAGATCAAGGGGAACAACGAAAGGACAACAACCAAAGCACACTGCTCAACATATACGGTGCAACCTCTTGACCGTAAACCATAAACCGTAAACCGTGAACCGAAAACCACGAACCATAGACCATAAACTATGAACCATGAACCATAAACCATAAACCGTAGACCGTGAACCGTAAACCATTTGGCGGACGACTCTCTGACTCTCTCGGTGACCTCAGCGTCCTCTGTGGCAAGAATTGTCTCTTGGAGTTTCTCCGTGAATTCGTGGCATTCGTCCAGCGCTTTGCACGATTCGTGATATTCGTGATTGCAAATTCGTGTTCCAAACTTCTTCTTCTTTGTGATTGGTTCTGAAAAAGGGGTGAAGTATGCTCATCGGCCGCTTTCTCACATTGCATTCTTTGCGGTTTCATTCATTCCTTTCGCCTTTCACCTTGCTCCTTTCGCCTGCTCTCCCATGCGATTCGTGTTCCAAGAGTTTCTTTTGTTGCGGCTGTGCCACGCTATGGTACAATAGGGGCGAAAAAAAATAATCGTGACATATTTAGGAAAGTGGGTGTGCTCCGATGCGGTGTCCCGGAGAAGGAACACGAATAATTCTTAAGGAAGGAATGCACAATGAAGAAGTTTCCGACGATTGTTTGTGTAACAATGCTGTTGTTGATCCTGGTAGCGCGCGTTGGTTGGTGCGAAGAGACCGAACCGGTCAGGGAAGTGCTCGACAATGGAATGACTGTCATCCTCCTCGAAAATCATAACGCCCCCGTCGTCACCATCCAGGCATGGGTCAATGCCGGAAGCTTAACCGAGCAGGAATTCATGGGCAGCGGAATCTCCCATTTTGTCGAACATATGCTGTTCAAAGGGACGGACCGCCGTAGCGTCGGCCAAATCGGACAGGAAGTCAAGGAGGCCGGCGGCGAAACCAACGCGCACACCGGTTATGACAAGACTGTCTATTACATCACGTTCCACAGCGACTATTTCGACAAAGCGCTCGATATCATGGCCGACGTCATCATGCACTCGGCCTTCGATCCCTCCGAGGTCGAAAGGGAACGTGAAGTGATAATCAAAGAGATCAAGATGAATCGAGACGACCCGTTTCGCCGCCTCTACTTGATGTCGAACGAAGTCGCGTTTGCCGTCCATCCATATCAATATCCCGTCATCGGTTACGAGAGTCTCTTCAGACGAGTGACTCGTGATGACCTCCTCAAATATTACCACCGCCTCTACGTCCCCAACAACATGACTCTCATAATTGTGGGCGATTTCAAGGCCGATGCCGCTCTCCCCCAAATACGGGATTTATTTCGCGACTTCGAGCGGAAACCCATCGCCCCGATAACGATCCCGCAAGAGCCTCCTCAGACGGGCCTGCGCGAAAAGATCGATGCCTTCGACGTGACCGTAGCGCAGTCGATGATCGGTTTTCACGGACCCAGTCTCAATTCCGGGGACATGTATCCGATGGACGTCCTCGCAATCGTCCTCGGTGGAGGAGACACCTCGCGTCTGTACAGGGAGTTGCGAGAGAAAAGGGGCCTCGTCTACACCATCAGCGCATGGTCTTCTACCCCGCGTGATCCCGGCATGTTCTGGATCGCGAGTTCATACGAGCCCGAGAATTATGCGAACGTGAAAAATGCCGTATGGGAACAAATAGAGAAACTTCGGTCGAGTGGTGTCACTGACGAAGAACTGAGCACGGCCCGGGCCAAGGTGCTGAGCCAGTACCTCTTCGCAAGAGAATCAGTCGAAGGACGCGCCGACAGTCTCGGGTCGGGTGAGCTCGACGCGCATAACATGGATTTCGACAAGCAATATGTCGAGTCTGTCGGCCGCGTCACAAAAGATGATATCAGCCGTGTTGTCAACGAATACTTCAAGCCCGAGAATTCCGTGATCGCGATGTTGACGCCGGCAGGCAAGGAAATATCGGGGAAAACGGAAAGCGGCGGAGAACCTCAACAAGCTCCGGCCCCCGGCATAGAGAAGCTGACGCTGCCAAATGGCCTTACGCTCCTGCTGCGCGAGGACCACAGCGTGCAAACCGTTGCCCTCCGGCTCTCGATCCTCGGCGGCGCCAGAGATGAAGACAAGAACAATACCGGCATAACCAGTCTCATGAGCAAAACGATGCTCAAGGGAACAACGACCCGCTCTGCGGAGCAAATAGCCTCGGACATCGAGTCAAAGGGCGGAAGCATTGACTCGTTCGCCGGTTACAATAGCTTCGGGTTCGACGTGAGCATGCTTAGCCGCGATATCGAAACCGGCATCGACGTCCTCAGCGACGTTGTCGCCAACCCCTCGTTTCCGGCCGGAGACGTGGAACGCGAAAAGACAGCCGCGCTGGCGAATATCAAGAGCGTTGATGACGACATTTTCCCCGCGTCCGTCAAACTCTTCAGACAAACCATGTTCGACGGGCATCCGTACAGCTTCCAGGTTAATGGCGAGGCCGACACGGTCAAAACGCTCACACCCGACGACTTGAAGAAATTCCATTCGCAATCCGTCACAGCCTCACGTATGGTGCTCGCGGTTTTTGGCGACGTGGATAAACACAAAGTCATTGAGCTCATCCAGAAAAGCTTCGGACAGATCGAAAGCGGCGCCGGACTGACGGTCGAACGGACGGTCATTCCCTTCCCCGAAACGATCAAGAAGGCACACAAGTTCATGAACAAGGAACAAGCCGCCGTGCTCATCGGATTCCCCGGCATATCCGTCGACAATCCCGACCGCTACGCCCTCGACGTTCTCAGCAGTTTTCTCAACAGCCAGGGCGGCAGGCTCTTCCAGGTTCTCCGCGACGAGCGCGGTCTAGCGTATTCCGTCGGCGCATTCGACATCCTCGGCCTCGACCCCGGCGCTTTTGTATTCTACATCTTTACCGTCCCCGAAAAGCGGGCGGAGGCCACCGATGGACTGCTCGAAGTGATCCGTAACCTGCGCGAAAAGGGCCTCACCAATCAGGAACTCGAGCGCGCGAAAGTCGAGGTCATGGGCAAACACGCAATCGACTTGCAGACGAACAGCCAGATTGCCTCCGAGGCATCCTTTGATGAACTCTACGGGCAGGGCTATGATAACTACGAGCGCTACGACTCAAAGATACGCAGCCTTACCGTTGACGACATTCGGCGCGTCGCGTCTCAGATGTTCAACCTCAACCGCTACGCAATAATCGACCTCGGCAATTACGAAGGGCCGTAAAAGAAAGTTGTCCCATAATCGGCGCCTTGAGAAAAACCCGGGTAGGTGCGAATCTATCGCACAAGATTGCAGGATACTTATCAGAAAGGAGCGTATCAAAATTGGAGTGCAACAAGGAACGCAATCTTCAGAAATGCAACTGCACGTATGAGCCTTGCAGCCGAAAAGGAATCTGCTGCGAATGTATATCGTACCACCGCTCGAACAAGGAATTGCCCGCGTGCTTCTTCACGAAAGAGGCCGAGCGCTCGTACGACAGGTCGTTCCGCAAATTCATCCAGATGAATAAGTAGCTAGTGTCATGTCACACTTGAGCCTGCAAGTGTGAGCGTATGGTTTTGTAGGGGCACGGCGCGCCGTGCCCCTACGGGAACCGACAAAACAGAGTTGACAGAACACTAGTGTGGTGTCTCAGAAATAACTTAAGGCGTTGCGAAGGGGGACTGTCCCAGATTTACGGGCGCTTTGCGCCGTAGAATCGGGACTGTCCCCGAAGCTCAAATGTAAAGAAGCGTTAGAGACACTACACTAGTAGAACGCTTCCTGAGTTCTATTGAACAATCTTCGGGCTGAAATGTCTCAAGCTCTCAGAAAGACGAGTAGCTCTTTGAGCAGGTTCTGCACGCTCAGGTTCGTCCCCGCGACTGACCATATCATGAGAGCGATGCCGAGCGCAAGGAACATTGTGAAGGGAATGAGGGCTATAATGACGGCCGCCGGGAGAGAAGTCCTATGGACTTCCTTCAGCCCGATCGTCACAAGGAGGAGTTGCCATACTCCCGCCACTATCACTCCCGCGACAGGGAGAAAATAGAAAGCATTGGTGCCAGTGCTGTAGCAGATCACGCGCAGCGTGGCCTCGAAGCCGCCGTGCCGGCGCGTGAACAACACGACAAACATGTGGTAAACCGCGCAAGCAATCAACAGCAACACCAGCGCGAAAAGCGGAGAAAGTAGCAGCAGCACGGTCACGAAAATGTATATACGTGACAGTTGAAACGAGACCTGGATCAGTCCCCCTCCCAGGAATTCCAGAATTGTAGGATAGATAAACAATAACAGCTTCCAGGCCACTCCACCCGCCGATCCTATCAGGGTCCAGAACAATCCGTAAAGCAAGGGGCTGCGATAGTTGCCGCCTATGGGGACCCCGCGGAAAAAGCGCCGGGGAGAAAAGAGAGTCTGCCACCAGGTGAGAAACAAGGCGTTCACTCGACCTATCTGACGGCGGTATTCCCACGCGACATAAGGTCGGACCGTCATTGCCTGTGAGACCGTGCGCGGCTTCGGCTTTCCGGCCTCCCCGGCCGGCGCCGCTGCCGGTGGGGCCGTCGGCGCGGCAGGCGCCTGTGCTGCGGCTTCTGCGGGCGGCAGAGCTTGGACGCTGCCCTCGCAAGGCTCACACAGATATCCCTGCTCCGTCTTCACTGCGCACGCGTAGCACACCGGCTTGCCGCAGCACCTGCAGTGGCCGATCGCATCCGCATCGTAGTGAAACGCGCACTTGTCCGCCGCTTCTTCATGAAGCCGGTGTCCCGTGGCCTGACGAAGCAGGTCGGAGGAACGTATTATCTTGAACTCCTCCTGCTTGTCATGTTTATCAAAGACAAAACGGCAGTTGGGGCACACATGGGTATGCGAATGCTCGGAGTTAAACTCCGTTTTGCATCTGACACATCTGACAATCATCTGTGCGTTGCTCTCGCCTGATTTCGTGCATTTCCATCCTGCGTCTTGCACGATGTCCCGTGTAGAGATTGTAAGGGCGCGATGAATCGCGCCCCTACGCCGGTGTATCAGGAAACCCTGTAGGGGCGCGATTCATCGCGCCCGATTTGCCGTTTTCTTGCAGCCACGTCTCGATGTGCAAGAATCCACCTTCTCCGCGCCGCACGTTTGGCTCTAGTAGACCGGCGTCAACCAGCGTGAGTACTCGGCGAGCCTGTTCTGGACAACCGCGAAATAGAGCGCCTGCAGCTTCATCGTGAGTTCGCCCGGCTTTCCCGCGCCCACGGGACGGCGATCGACCGATGTTATGGGCGCAACCTGCGCCCCCGTGCCGCAGAAGAATAGCTCGTCCGCAATAAAGAGTTCCGTCCGATCCACCGACCTGATGATCGTCTCGATGTCCATCTGCTCGCGGGCGATCTGCATGATGGTCTGGCGGGTCACACCTTCGAGTATATTTGCCGTAACCGGCGGCGTCACGAGAGCGCCGTCGCGAACCATGAACAGATTCATTGCGCTGCCTTCTGACACTTGTCCGTCCTGGGTCAGCATTATGGCCTCATCGAATCCGTTCCCCTTGGCTTCCGTCGAAGCGAGCGCCGAGTTGATATATATACCTATAGCCTTGCTCCGCGCCGGAATGCAATTGTCGGGCACACGCCGCCAGCTCGAAACCGTCACACTCAGACCATCCGACGTGTTGACATAGTCTCCCAATGGAATGTTGAATATTGCGAATTCGTTCTTGAGATTATGCACGCGCGGCCCGATTTCGTATGAGCTCTTGTATGCGAGCGGCCTTATGTACATGTCGCGGCGGTACTCATTTTTTCGGGCAAGCTCGGCAGTGATCGAGCAGGCGTCATCGATCGTAAGCGGGATCTCGATATTGAAAAGATTGAAGTTCTTGAACATCCGCACATAATGCTCTCGTAGCTTGAATATGTACAGTTGCCCCTCTTCCGCATTCCAATAGCCGCGGATGCCTTCAAATACGCCCGTCCCATAATTGAACGTGTGCGTCATGATGCTCACTTTGGCATCCTCTATTGGAACGATCTTCCCCTCAAAATAGGCGTATTTGCCGTATTCCATGATGATCTTGACTCCTCCGGGTGGTCAGACTACCGTCCAGTGTTAGCTCAGAAACTCAGGTGGAATGCCGTTTCGCTCGATTATAACAAAACAGACTTGTAGATTCAAGCAAATTCCCCCCTCCCCCACGCCATAACTTTTTACGACAGTTGACTTTGGAATACCAATAGGTCTATACTTTGTCCCAGAAATGAAAGGCGTTGGTACAACTTATCCACAATACTAACAGGTTATACACAATATGTAGTGTGGGGTTCTTCATATCATGCTCCCGCAGGCGAGAATCCATTTCAACGGATGACGACATCGGTCGAAATCAGCAAATGTGGATAAGTAGGGGAGGGATACATTAGGTGGATGACCTGAAGAGGTTATATGATGAATCCGAGAAACTGAGGACGCTCCGGGTAAGCCTTCAGCCGAACAATGTTCTCTTCTCCGAGGGGGACCAAAGCCTCGAAATGTACATCCTTCTTTCAGGCAAAGTGGAAATCCTCAAGAACAATAGACGCATTGCAGTTGTGGAGGAAGAAGGCAGCTATCTGGGCGAATTGTCCACCCTCCTGGGAATTCCCCGCACCGCCACGGTGAGAACTGTTTCGCTCTGTAACTTCATCGTCGTAAGTGGCGAAAGAGTAATGGATTTCTTCACTTCCTCCCCCGCTCTCAGCCTCAAGTTGGCCCGTGTGTTGGCCGAAAGGCTGGTAAAGATGAATCGCGAGCATGTCCGCCTCGAGCAGAGAATAGACCTCCTTGAAAAAGGGCTCCAGGAAGCGGACGAAAAGATTAGGGCGCGCGATCAGCAAATAGCGCAACTCATCGCCCGCATCGAAAGAATCCAGAAACTCCAGCCCTGAGTCGCAGCAAGGCGTCTCTGTACAAAACCGCCATTCTAAGCGCCCGACCACGCTGCTCGGTACGTTCAATTGCAAAAGAAACACTTTGTCCGCTATGGTCACCCTAAACTGAAGTTCCCCCATTGGTTTTCGCGGAATAATGAGGTAGGACAAGGCGTTTTGCGGTTTTTTGGTTCCGTTTGTAGCCAAGAATAATGCAATATTTGCACACTTGACAAATGATATATTGTGTGATATGATTTGGCTATGACAAAAAGAGCCGGGGCAGTGCATGTAGCCAAAATAAGCAGGGTCCATAATGGCAAGCTCTACGAGTCCTACCTGCTTCGACACTCC
>JACRIR010000118.1 GCA_016215705.1 Candidatus Poribacteria bacterium
CGCAAAGAGAGAATCAACGAAGAAAAGAAGATTCACCGTGCAGGAATGGCTTTCCCCCACGCTCTCCGTGCTCCCCGTGATTAAGAGGGTCCCTGCGAACGCCCTCCCGCGATTGTCAACTCGCTCGCCTATAATATGCGCTCTAGACGATAAATTAGAACAGATTATATTTATTTTGTCAAGAGAAATATTTACTCTTTTTCAGCGGGGGGGGGGGGATGATCAGGGAACTCCGAAACGCGGACATACATATACCACAGGCAGCAGATATTTGTCAAGAAAAAAATGTCATCCAGGGTAATTACTGTAGGTTAAACGGTTACTGAAAGTAACTAGTTACTGAGAGTGAACCGGTTACTGAGGGTAACCGGCAGAAGAGCAAGGCGCCCGAAGTGAGCTGCAGAAAAGGAAATCATGACAGAAAAGCCGCAGCCAACCAAAAACCAACTAAAGTCCTGAAACAGTAGAGTAGAGAGGGCATAACCCTCCCCCTTGTCAAACCGGACGTGCAGATTTCCCGCATCCGGCTTTCCTGTAGGCTTTGCCTCAAGCATGCACAGGACTCAGCTTGCCATGTCGCAGGCGCAGCAAACCCATGCGCTCAGATCGAGCGTAGTAGGTCACTCCTTTCGGCTAACGAAACGGACGTTGGCTTCGTCTTCGAAGAGGCATACAGCCCTTATTGCATTCGCCCCATGCGTATGCTAAAATAAAACGTCTGAAAGGATTACATGGGAAAAGACACTCCAAAACTAAGCCTTGTCGTCTATCCTGCTTCGATTCTCCGAAAACAGGCGACAATCGTGAAGACCGTCGACGGCCCTTTGATAAAGGCCGCAGACGCCATGTTCTCGATTATGTACGAAAACCACGGTGTCGGCCTGGCGGCGCCGCAGGTCGGCATGTCGAAACGGGTGCTCGTGATTGATCTTCGCCAGGACGATCAACCTATTTACGTGATGATAAATCCGCGAATAACAAAACGCGAAGGTGAAACCGAGGCTGAAGAGGGTTGTCTCAGCCTGCCCGAGGTGTTCGGACAGGTGAAACGAGCCGAGCGCGTAGAGGTTGCATACGTAGACCGCGAGGGCGAGGAACGCACTCTCCTGGCGGAAGGACTGCTCGCGCGCGCAATCCAGCATGAGATCGATCATCTGAACGGCGTGCTTTTCGCGGACAGAGTGGCGGAAGCGCAAAAAAAGCTCGTAGACCAGAAACTCCGCGAACTTGCCGAGTCGGCAAAACAAAAGAGCAAAGAACATGCGCGGTGAAGGCGGCGCGATAACCAAGTTAGTGGAAGAGTTTCGGCGGCTGCCGGGCATCGGCCCCAAGAGCGCCCAACGGCTGGCCTTTCATATCATTAACCTCTCGAAAGAAGAAGCCCTGCGGCTCGCGCAGGCGATCACCGAAGCAAAAGAGAAAATCCGCTTCTGCTCCGTCTGCTGCAACATCACTGAAACCGACCCGTGCGAAACGTGCGCCGACCCCAGGCGCGACCACTCCGTCATCTGCGTCGTGGAAAAGCCAAGCGAGGCTGCCTTGATAGAGAAGGGCGGAAGATACAGAGGTCTGTATCATATTCTTCACGGCTCGATCTCGCCGCTCGACGGCATCGGTCCCGACGACATTCGGCTTAGGGAACTACTGGCCAGACTTGCGGACAAATCCGTCAGCGAACTGATTGTGGCGACGAATCCGAATACCAATGGCGAGGCCACGGCGATGTATATCCGTGAGGTAACGAGACTGCTTGGTGTGAGAGTGACCCGCATAGCGCAAGGTGTGCCGGTGGGAAGCGACCTCGAATTCGCGGACAATTCCACGCTCGCACACGCTCTCGAAGGGCGGAGGGAAATGTGACGGCAGGCTCGAATCTGCGATTGTTTGCAACACCCGCGAGGCGGCGAAAATCGGGGACACGATGCGACATCGTGTCCCCGATTTTCGCTGGAGTGCGGAAGAGAAAGCGAATACTATCTTGATTTCCTCTGCAGTGCTCACTGTTAATATCTTGAATTTGTGTCGTGATTTCTCGCGACGCTTTGCATGGAAATCACACGGGCGCAATGAATTGCGCCCCTACGGGCATGAATCAAGAAACGCTGTAGGGACGCGATTCATCGCGCCCGATGTATCCTGTTTAGTTGCGGCTATGCCGCGCTGTGCGTTCTCTGCGCCCTCTGCGGTTTTCGCTCTTTGGATTCTATTTTTCAGATTTCAGGAGCCGATGTGGCTGACAGCGGTGAAGAAAGCTCAATGCGAGACTTGATCGCTCAGTTTCTCGCGTGGCTGAGAGTCGAGAAAGGACTCTCGAAGAACACCTATCTCTCCTACGGCTACGATCTCGAGAGATATCGCGAATTCGTCGAGGGGTATCTCCGGGTCAACATCGCCGATGTCACCCGTCGAGATATCGTCGATTATCTTTTCATATTGAGGGAGCGGAAGTTGTCGAGTCGCTCGATTGCGCGCCACGTCGCCGCAATCAAGCAATTCCATCGATTTCTTCGCCGCGAGGGCCATCTCAAGAGCGACTGTACTGCGAATCTCGATAAATTCAATATTTGGAAGAATCTGCCTGAGACGCTAAGCCGCTCCGAAGTCGAGAGTCTGCTCGCTCAGCCGAACCTCGCCGAAGAGAATCGCATAAGAGACACGGCGATGCTCGAGTTGATGTATTCGGCGGGACTGAGGATATCCGAGCTCGTCAGCCTGAGGCGTGAAGACGCGCTCCTCGACATTGTCTTCATCAAATGCCGGGGCAAAGGCGGAAAAGAGCGGCTGATCCCCATTGGAGAAGTCGCCGTCGACAAGCTAAGAAGCTATCTTGATAGTAAGCCGGATCACAATTCCGACGCGCTCTTTCTCACGCGGCTCGGCAAGCCGTTCTGCCGGCAGGGTTGTTGGAAGATGATCCACGGACACATAAAGCGTTTGGGTATTACGAAGAAGATTACGCCTCATACGTTGCGACATTCTTTTGCGACGCATTTGCTCGCGGGAGGAGCAAACCTGAGATCGATCCAGGAGATGCTGGGCCACGCCGACATCGCCACTACACAGATATACACCCATGTGACGGCCGATAGGCTGCGGAGCACGCATCTTCGCTGCCATCCGAGAGGATAGGCGAAAGCGGGAATCAGGATTTGCGTTTATTCGGGGACACCATGCGGCATGGTGTCCCCGAATAAACGCTCAAGCGGGCAAGGCGAAAGGGGAAGCGCAAGCGGGAGACGTTGCCCCCTTTGACAAAGGGGGCAGGGGGGATTTTTCCGATAAGGACCGTATGAGGGTAACAGGCTACGCATAATGTCAACCATTGAAACAAAAAACATCGTGTTCGACTACCCGAACCAGCCATTGTTCGACGGCTTGAGCGTCAGCGTCGGCAGCGGCGAATTCGTGGGACTCGTCGGACCCAACGGTTCCGGCAAGACGACTTTCCTCAACTTGCTCACGCGCGTGCTGAAGCCTTCGCGGGGTCAGATACTCGTGGAGGGCGCCGATATACGGACATTGTCTGCCCGCGCGCTGGCGTGCAAGATCGCAGTCGTGCCGCAGGAATCCGCCATAATATTTCCGTTCACGGTGTCCGAGGTAGTCCTCATGGGACGGGCTCCACACATGAGAACGATACTCGAGCGCAGCGAGGATTTCGATATCGCAGCCGAGGCGATGGAGATGGCCGGTGTCACCAATCTGGCTGAACGCCCCATCACTGAATTGAGCGGCGGCGAGCGACAAAGTGTGTTGATTGCGCGCGCGCTCGCCCAGAGGCCGGGCATTCTGCTCCTGGATGAGCCGACCGCTTTTCTTGACATAAGGCATCAGGTAGACATCTACGATATTCTCGGACGCCTCAACCGCGAGCGCAAGATGACGATAGTCGCGGTCTCGCATGATCTGAACCTGGCGTCGCAATATTGCGAGCGAGTGTTCGTATTCAAACAGGGCCGCCTCATGTTTGACGGCCCGCCGCAAAAGGCAATCACCGCTGCGACGATCCACGACGTGTACGGTGTCGATGTCGTAGTTCAAACCAGCCCGCAGAGCGGCCGGCCGTTCGTTCTCCCCATACGGAGCCGATCGGAAAACGGCAATTCCGGGAGCGGCCTCACATGAAGATCGTCCTCATCAATCCGCCCGAGATGATCGCCGGTGAAGAGCGTGGAACCGGCTTCGGCGCCCGCAGTTTTGTGAAACAACTTCGCGTTCTGCCACCGTTGGGACTGGCATACTTGGCTGCCGTTCTCAGGAATGCCTCGCATCAGGTCGAGTTGATAGACGCCAATGCGCTCCGGATCGGGCCGGACGAAGTCGTGCGAAACACCTGCGCTCTTTCGCCGGATGTTGTCGGCATCACATGCGTGACTCCAATCTTCCCGGTCGTGGTCAGCATATGCCGCTCGCTGAAAGCGCTCCAGCCGGCCCTTCGAATAGTCGGCGGCGGCCCGCAGGTCACAATCATGCCGGACCTGACGATGGAGAATACCGCGTTCGATTTCGGAATCGAGGGCGAAGCCGAAATGGCCATGCCCCGACTGCTCGACGCGATAGGACAAGGCGTCAAACCTGTGGGCATAGGCGGAGTTCTTTTCAGAGAGAACGGACACGTAACCAGGAACGGCCCGGCCGAAATCATGCCGATTGACGACATCCCATTCCCTTGGCGTGAAATTCTGCCCAATGAGCGATACTTCGACATGACGACGGAAGCCAAGAGGGTTTCTTCAATAATGACGGCGCGCGGCTGTCCGTATCGCTGTTCATTTTGCGAGCGCTACATCCGGGGCGGCCACTATCGCGCGCGCAGCGCGGACAATGTCACAGCCGAATTGCAGGAACTGGTGACGAGGCACGGGTGCACCGAGATTGTGATCTATGATGATACGTTTACGGCCAACAAAAAGCGCGCGGCCGAAATCTGCGAAAAAATCATGGAGCGCGGGCTCAAGTTTCGCTGGGACTGCCGCACTAGAGTGGACTGCGTCGATGCGGACCTCTTGAAGTTGATGGCGCGGGCAGGCTGCTCCCGCATCTCGTTCGGAGTCGAATCGGCACAGGCGGATGTGCTCGGGCTTTTCAACAAGAGAATCACCATCGAGCAGGTCGAGCAGGCGTTTGCCATGACGCGCGCGGCGGGGATCAAGATTCTGGCCTACTTCATGCTTGGCGCGCCGGGCGAGACACGCGATTCGATCGAGAATACGATGGCGGTCTCGCGCAAGCTGAACCCCGATTTCGCTTACTACTCGATTGTTGTCCCCTACCCGGGCACCGACCTCTACGATCATGCGCTCAGCAAGGGTTTGATCCGTTTCGATTACTGGAAGGAGTACGTGAGGAGCGAAGGTAAGCTGAAAGAGCCGACTCCAATGTTCGAGCACGGCGATATCACGCGCGAGTATCTCGCTTCGGCGCTCAGGTCGGCATACGCGCGTTTCTACGTGCGTCCCGCTTACATCGCAAGAAGATTCCGATCGATAAAAAGTCTCTCCGACTTTGCCTGGCACGTCAAGATGGCCAGAGCCACACTAATGACCTGAATGCCATATCTCTAACGAGACGGGACAGTCTCTAACCCCCGCTGATAAAAGGCGCCACGTACTTCTCCGGGCGCCGCTCACTTGCCTTCCAGCGCGATGAGTTGGAGCTTCAACTGCTTGTCCTTGCGGAGCACGTCGATTGAGAACTGATCGCCCACAAGCGCGCGGCCGAACACGCTGAGGGCGTCATCGCCGTCCTTTATCACACGGCCGTTCACGCGCGCGACGACGTCTCCCGCCTTCAGGCCCGCCTTGTCAGCGGGACTATTCAGTTCCACCGACTGCACGACCGCGCCTCCAGAGGGCAGCTTGAGCGCGCCGGCGGTTTCTTCGTCCACCGTCACAACCGCAAATCCGAGCCAAACGTCTCGAACCTTGCCGTGCTGCTTCACCTCGGCAAGAATCTTCTTGACCCGATTGATGGGGATCGCGAATCCGATTCCCTCCGAGCCGCCACTCTTGGAGAAGATGAACGTGTCGATTCCGATGATTTGTCCGTCGGCGTTGACGAGCGGGCCGCCGCTGTTGCCCGGGTTAATGGCTGCGTCGGTTTGAATCATGTCGTCATACACGCGGCCGGCCTCGTCCGGTTTGAACGCGCGCTTCCGCGCGCTGACCACGCCGACAGTAACAGAAGGTTGCGTATCGTCGATCAGTTGGCCGAACGGGTTGCCGATCGCAATGGCCCACTCCCCCACCATAAGGTTATCCGAATCGCCTAATTCGGCGTTCGGGAGGTCCTTGCCGTCCACTCTGATTATGGCTATGTCGGACGCCTCATGAACACCCGCGAGCTTTCCGGCCAACTTTCGGCCGTCGGGTGTCACGACGGTTATTTCCTCGGCGCCATGCACGACGTGCGCATTCGTAACTACGTAACCATCCGGCGAGACAATCACGCCGGAGCCGATCTTGGGAATCGCCTCTCGATACTTGTAGTATCTGGTGCGCGGAATGAAATCGCGGAAGAAGGAATCGAAATACGGGTCCCCGAAAGGACCGACCCCCACAATTCGGGTCGCAGTCACGCCTATGCTTACAACCGCCGGGCCAACCTTGTTGGCCGCTTTGACTATGGCGTTTTCGCGCGAATAGGAAATTGATTCTCCGGCCGACGGCTGCGCTACAACGCTGAATTGTCCGCTGCTCGCCTGTGGAGGCGGCGCATGCCGGCGCACCAGCATAAAGAGCGCGGACGCGCCAAGCGCAAAAAAAAGAAGCAGGATGGCGCCCGTCGCGCGGCTGGAAGAAGCAACCCTGTGCCGCCTTGCAAACTCTATCCTGTCACCCATGATCTTCTCTCCTAACTATCGCATCTCCTCGTCGGACGGGGACCATATCGAATTCATTCAATCCGGCTGCGAAGTCTATGTCACGCTCGAAGCCCAGTTGAACGAGGGTTCGGCCATGCAGACTGTCAGTCTTCATCATCGCCGCCAAATTATTCCGATGCTCGTTCCACAATGCGACGGCTCTTTCTGTTTCCGGCATCCCTTTGGCGCCGAGAGAATCGATTAACATTCCGCCGCAAACGATATCTTCCAAAGAAGGTTCTCCCCGCGTCCCGGCACACACTATAAGTGTGTCCTTTTGTTTTTCTTGCAGCAACCTGGTGACTTCGCGTCCATTCAGAAAAGACGCAATTACGAGCGCGTCGGAGGCGGCGCACGCCCGCATCGCGCGTGTGCCGTTGGTGGTGGTGAACGCAATCATGCGGCCGCGTACTTTCTCGGGGACATACTCGAGGGGCGAGTTGCCCAAATCGAAGCCCTCTATTCTCAACCCTTCTCTCTCGCCGCCCAAAAGAGCGCCCCACCGGCGTGCGATCTCGCGCGCTTCTTCCGGCGTTTCCGTCGGAAAAACAGCGGCGCAACCATTGGCAAGCGCGGTCACAATAGTTGTACTCGCGCGCAGCACGTCGATCACGACACAGATTTTCCCCCGAACGCTCTCGGGCTTCACCGATTGGGCAGTTAAGACGATGTCAACTCGCATAGTTCTTGTTCCGTAGGTGCGAATTCATTCGCACAAGTACGCTTCAATAATCCACATGGTCCCACATCCTCATATCGTCAGCATATTGCCTGCGCAAAACGAGAAGAAGTCGTTCATCATTCATCATTCTGCATTCATATGTCAATTGTATCGCCGGCATAAAGCACGCGGCACACTATGCCTTCTTGTGACAGCTTCTGCTTCATGCGTTCAAGGACCGCTTCCACATCAATCGTACGTACGCTCACTCGTTTCTTTGCCGCTATATCCAGATACTTGCCAATACAGTCGAAGTGCATCGGAACGACGCATTTCGGCCGAATCGCTTTCGCGAGCTCGACTGCGTTATTGATATCCATTCCGTCTGCTCCGCCGAGAAACGTGTAGAACGCGCACGATACCTGAAGAATGGCAACGTCTATGCGCTTGCCACGGAGCGCACCCACAATGCTCCAATCGAAGCGCGTGTCACCACTGAAGTACACATTCCTTTCGCTTTCGACAAGGAATCCGACTGAGTCCTTCGATAGCGGATGGAAAGCCGGCACAGCAGTTACTTTGATTCCCGAAGTCTCGACGGTTTCCCCCGTCTGAAGTTGACGGTAATTACAGATTCCGTTACGTCTCGATCGTTTGACAACGCTTGCCGGCCCGACAACCGTCGTTCCAAGCCTGTGCGCCAGATTCAAAGCCCCGCGATCGAAATGGTCAATGTGGTTGTGTGAAACCAGCATCACGTCGCAATGACTTATCGATTCGGGGTCTGTCGCCAACGGATAGATTCGCCTCATAAACAAGCGGTAGAGAATTCCTGACGTAGTAAACCACGGATCGGTCAGAATCACGATTCCGCCGATTTCGAGTTTGAATGTTGACTGTCCGATCGAGGTGATTCTCATCGCGGGTTCGTTTTCATGATGTCATCCAGATATCCGGAGACCGGCATTCTTGTTCGTTGAACAAAGCGACCTGTCGAGTCCAAACAGACATCGAAGAGGATGATAGCAGAGACGCGGCTCGCGTTTCAAGAATCAGCGAAGAGATCCATCGCTTCGCTTAGAATGACGCGTCTAATGGCGTCCTACAGAGGGTCGTTATGCGCGCCGTTCACGTCGCACCCATACCCGCCAACAGTTGGTTGCGCCTCATCGCCAAGGAATGTATAATATGTCTCGGTTCTTTCACGACCGTGCGAAAGGCTCTGGCGACGTGTTCGAATTCGGGAAGGACGGATGCGCAATTACCCTGGACTGAAGACAATAGTCGTTGTGGGCGACAAGGGCAAAAGCCATCCGGTCCTGGGAAAAAATAAGGCATTCCTTGAGGTAGAAGGGTTGCCCCTCGTCGGGCACGTGCTCAAGGCGCTGGAAGAAGCGCAGAGTGTCGCCGAGATATATGTCATCGGTCCAAAGAAGAGATTGGAGGAGGTTCTGTCGGCAAGTTTCGCCTCTGCGCTCAGCAAACCCATCCGCATTTTTGAGCAGCGCTCTAACCTCTACGAGAATATTTGGACCGCTTTCCTGGAAACACTGCCGGCCGGCCAGCGGGACGAGGCTGCGACCGCCGGCGGTGGGCTTTGCGCCGACAACGTCGCGCTGGTTATCGGCTCCGATATGCCGCTGGTCACAGGCCCCGAAGTCGATGAATTCGTATTGAAATGCGATATGGAGAAGTACGACTGTGTGGTCGGAGTCACACGCGAGGAGGACCTGAAGCATTACTACCCCAACGATGCGAAACAGGGCATCCGGCTCGCGTACCTGCATTTCAGAGAGGGCAACCTGAGACAGAACAACATGTGGCTCGTTCGCCCTTTCAAGGTTCGTAACCGGCATTATATACAGACGATGTACGACCTGCGGTATCAGAAAGAACCCGGAAACATCGTGCGGCTTGCGTGGGAGATACTCAGGAGAGGAAAGGGGGTTTGGGGCGCATTGGGGAACTACTTCTTGCTCCAGACCTCGCTCCTTTTTGCGAGACTTCATCTCGGTTTCATGAGGGACATCGTTCGCAGACTTACGCGCATCGATTCAGTCGTGAACTGCATCTCGAAGCTCCTGGAAACCCGTTTTTCGTACGCCTGCACCACACTTGGCGGCGCCGCGCTCGACGTTGACAGGGAACAGGAGTATGAGAGTATCAAGGCACGATTCACCGAGTGGATGAGCTATCAAGAGAAAAAGGCCGGCGAAATAATTGCTCGCGGCAATTCCGGGTAGTCTTCCAACTAACAGAAAAAACGCGACAGAAACAGGGCGAAAGGGAAACTCGAGAAGAGGAAAACGAGCTTGTTTCTCATTTCCGACTTCACTGTTCTTCCCCAACCAACCCGCCACCGTAGACAACGGCGTCCTGAGAACCAAGGCATCATGCGGCAAGTTTCGTCATATGAATTCCTGCTTTCGCCGGAATTTCGTGGAGATACGCCGGATATCTGTCTCAAATGCCGCTGCCAACCGCGGCTTGGAGAATTCCAGGAAAAGGTTCGGGCTTTCAAGTTAATGGTTGCAGAGTGATTGATATGGTGAGAGTTATTGTCGCAGTTCTCCTGGTCATCGTGCTACTCGCGCTTGTGCAACAGCCGGCGGCGCAGGAAAAGGAACCAGGGGCGCGAGGAGAGGGCTGCCTCGGCTGCCATAAAGGTATCGAGACGATCAACCAGAAAATGGCGGCCGCGTGGGGAGCAGACAAGAAGTGCGAGATATGCCATCAAGGGCAACCTTCGGCGGCGAGTGAACTGGAGGCGCATGCCGGTCTCATCGCCAACCCGGGTGATCTCAGGGTCATAGACCAAACCTGCGGAAAATGTCACAGTGATTACGGAGAGATACTGCGGGTAAAAGTGCAGGGCATTGATGACCACGTGGGCAGAGTGATGCGCTCGCTGATGGCTACCGCAGCCGGAGAAATAGCGGGAACACGGTATCTTTGGAACACTCAGGAAACGAGGTCTGCCATCCACGGGGTGCGTGCGGTATTGGACATGGATCACGAGCAGCCGGAAGGCGCAGTCGCATTGCTTACGGAATTGCCGCCGGCTTCAAACTCGGATGCCGACAGCCTGCTCCGGGGCGCATGTCTCAGGTGCCATCTCTGGACCGAAGACAAAACCACACCGGGCGTTTTCCGGCCGGCGGGATGCTCGGCATGCCACGTGCTTTACGGAGAAACCGGACTGAGCCAGAGTGGAGACCCAGCCATGCCCAAGGACAAGCCCGGCCATCCTCTGCGACACGAGATCACGACGCGCATCCCGGACACTCAGTGCCTGCTGTGTCACAACGACGGAGGGACAAGGATCGGTCTCAGCTACGTGGGGCTCGCCGTGACCGATTCGAGGCTCGGTCGCACGACTTCGGAGACCGACGAAACATCTCTATATGGGGCGCGCCTGATGCACGTAAAACCCGACGTGCACTATCGCCGAGGCATCGGCTGCATCGACTGCCATGACTCCATCGACCTTCACGGCGACGGTAACGTGTATTCCCATCAGGAGTATCAGGTGGGGATACGGTGCGAGAGTTGTCACGGCAGTTCGTCGAAGAAGCCGACTTTCCGGACGGAGCGGGGCGATGCGCTGGCCAACGTGGCGATGACGGACGGCAAGCCCTACCTGCGCACGAAAGTCTTCGAGGAGGAGCACCGAATTCCTGTTGTGTATTTGTCCGACACGGACTCCTCCCGTCCGGCCGGCATCTGGCACAAAGGTCATCTAAGATTGGAATGCTACACGTGTCACAGTCTCAACGTACCACAGTGCTACGTCTGTCACATGACTCGTGATGACGGCAGAGTGAGTCCGGTCGATTGGGCGACGGGCATAGGCGAGGGTCAACTGCCGAGAAGCTCGGCGGGGATGTGGAGCGGCAGTGCGCTGTATCAAGCGTGGGACAACCCTATTCTCGGCATTGGCCGCAGAGACCGAATCTCTCCCTTTATGCCGGGGGGCCAGGCTATATTGGACCGTCTCAGTTCGGGCGGCGAAAAGATCGTGTCAAACCATGTTTTCAAGACGTCAGCAGGCCTTTATGGTTTCTCCATGAACCCGGTTCAGCCGCACAACATAAGCGCCGAATCACGAACCTGTCCTTCGTGCCATTCGAACAAGAAAACTCTGGGACTGGGGAGTGATTTTGCGGACCTCAAGCGCCTCGGTCTGTCCTTGAACTTTTCACCCGACAGTTTTGTGAACGAGGAGGGCGGCCGTATCCAGGACTCCGGCCATGAGGGAGTTCGTCCTTTCAACGGAGAGGAACTAGCCGGTTTGCTTCGGACTGATTCTTGCATTGTTTGCCACAAGGAGCCAATGGAAATGTTCCCCTCCCGTTTTACGCCGGGGTCATTGAAAGAAGGGGACAGGTCGCATGAAGAGGCAATCAAGAAATCTTTTCAGGCGGAAAAGGAATAAATGCGGTTCGCGATAATATCCGACATACACTCGAATCTTCATGCCCTCATGGCGGTCCTTGAGGAGATAGGCAAGCAAAAAGCCGACAGCATATTCTCATTGGGTGACCTCGTGGGCTACAACGCTTTCCCGAGCGAGGTGCTCGACATTATCTTTCAAAGGAACATCCCCTCAATTATGGGCAATCACGACATCGTGTGCTGCGGTCTTGAAAACCCGATATGGTTCAATCCGTCGGCCCGGGAGGCCTCGCTGTGGACCCGGAAAAGACTATCAGAGGAGAAGAAGCGATATCTCTGCAACCTTCATAACGAGAAGATGATACACGACAGAATCTACACCGTGCACGGAAGCCCGATGTCGCGCGACGACTACATCATGGATTTGATGGACGCCTTGAACTGTTTTCAGCACCTGCCGGACAAATCGATCCGGATTTGTCTGTACGGCCACACCCATCTCCCTGCGATTTACAGCGACCACGGCCCTTCGCATGACTGCACACATGCGGGGAAGCATTCTCTCAGCATCAGGGACCGCTACTTCATCAATCCGGGCTCCGTCGGCCAACCCCGGGATGGAGACCCACGCGCGTCATTTGCGATGCTGGATCTCGAAGAGACGACAATCGAGATTATTCGAGTTGAATATGATGTTACAGCGGCAATGAAGGCCGTGTTGAAAGCAGGGCTGCCGCATTTTCTGGCGGAGCGTCTGCAAGTGGGCGCCTAGGCATAGCCAAACTCTTTGGTGGATAGAAATTTATGGCGCTTCCCCGACCCTGTTGAACGGGGTTATCTTTCATGCTATAATTACATTCGGAAACTCTGTCGTGCAAGCAGTATCCGCGCGGTCAAAAGTAGGGGATGACCTGCCGATGCGGCCTCCCAAATTCAGATTAGGGCTCCGTTTCAAGATAACCGCCTATATTTCACTTGTCGTGATGTTCACAGCTACGGTGCTTGGCTGGTTTCTTGTCCGCAGACAAGTTCACGAAATAGCCGAACATCTCAAGGAAAAAGGAGCGGTTCTGGGACGGAACGTAGCTTCCGCCAGCGAGTACGGCATGCTCACGGGCAACCGAACGATATTTGACAGCATCATCGCCGGCCTGAAGAAGGAGAAGGATGTTGCGTACTGCATCATAGCAAATAATCGAGGCGAAATACTGGCTCGCACACCGACCCTGCCACACCACATCGAGGGCATCTCGCAGACGGCCGCCTACGAGGTAACCGAACAGGCGCTAAGAACCGAAAAGCTGCTCATACAATCATTTACCGAAGATGAAACCAGGACACCTGTGTACGACATCGCGGCGCCCATCATGACGCAGAAGATCAGTTCATCTCTCTCGGGAGAAGAGGTTGTTTTCGGGATGGACGACACCTCCGGCTCGAAGGGTGTCACCGAAAGAATAGGAGTGGCGCGCATCGGCATATCGCTGGATTCAATGAACAAGGAAATCAGCCGGGCTCGCCGCACAATCACAAACGTCACGGTGTTCGTCGTACTTTTGTCCATCGGAATAACCGTGTTCCTGGTGCGCGTCATCGTTGATCCGGTTCAGCAGTTGGTCGCTGCAACGGAGCGAGTGGCGAGCGGTAACCTCGACAAGCCCGTCATGATCAACACTAACGACGAAATCGGCGAACTGGGCGCCTCGTTCAACAAGATGACGGACGATCTGAAGCGCTACCGCACGGCGCTCGAGGATTACAGCAGAACACTCGAGCAGAAGGTGGAGGAACGCACAAAAGCGCTCCGCTTAATCAATGAGGAGTTGCACCGGACAAACGAGCAGTTGGAGACGGTCAACAAACTGAAATCGGAGTTTCTTGCGAATATGAGCCACGAACTCCGAACTCCTCTGAACGCGATTATCGGGTTCTCCGAAATTCTTCACGACCAGTCGTTCGGCGCGCTCAACGAGAAGCAGATCAAGTACGCGCAAAACGTGGTAATCAGCGGGAAGCACTTGTTGCAACTCATCAATGAAATTCTTGATCTCGCGAAAGTTGAATCGGGAAAGATGGACCTGCATCCGGAAACGTTCGCGCTCGCGGATGCGCTGACGGAAATCGTGAGCTTCGCGCGCGGGCTCGCCGCAAAAAAGGAGATAACGATCCGGCAGCGGATTTCGCCGAAGATTGTCACTATTACGGCGGACCCCAAGAAATTCAAGCAGATTTTTTATAATCTGCTCAGCAACGCGATAAAGTTCACGTCCAACAATGGATTGGTCGAGATATCGACCGATATTGTTGGAGATTTCGAAATATCGGTGAGCGACCAGTTCATTCTGAGACGCTACGTGGAATTCTGCGTCAAAGATAACGGGATAGGAATCGACAAGGCGGACCATGAGCGAATCTTCCACGAATTCCAGCAGGTGGACGGCTCGCATTCGCGCCAGTACGAGGGCACCGGCCTCGGGCTCGCGCTCACCAAGAAGATCGTCGAGTTGCATGGCGGCTCAATATGGCTCGAAAGCGAAAAAGGCAAAGGCAGCTCGTTCTACTTCACTCTGCCTGTGACGGAGAACGACACCATCGAGCCTGCCCCATCGCCCGAAGCCGCGGAGCGAAGAAAAGAACTCGCTGTCGGCTCAAACAGCAAAGGCCGCGCTGAAGCCGTGCTCGTTGTGGAAGATGAGCCGCACTCATTCGAGTTGATATCGGCTTATCTGACGGAAGCCGGCTACCAGGTCGCCCACGCAACGAGCGGAAAAGAGGCTATCGAAGCGGCGCGTTTGATCCACCCCGCAATCATAACGCTCGATATTGTGCTCCCGGACATGGACGGTTGGACGGTATTGCAGGAACTCAAAGCGGCTCCGGAGACAAGCCATATCCCGGTAGTCATCACGTCGGTACTGCAGGATGACGGGACGGGCTTCAGCATGGGGGCAGCCGATTACATCGTGAAGCCCATTTCACGCCAGCAGTTGCTCGATCGTCTGGAGAAATTGCACGAATTTACCGCGAAGGGACGCATATCGGACGTGCTGGTAGTGGACGACGACCGCCAGTTCGTCGAGCTTGTAGCCACCATGCTTGAGGAACAGTCTTTTTGTATCACGAAGGCGTACACGGGCCTCCAGGCAATCGAGTACGCCACCAAGCAGAGGCCCGACCTGATCTTCCTCGATCTGCTGCTTCCCGATATCAGCGGATTCGAGATCGTGGAATTCCTGAAGATGGAGGAGACCACCAAAGATATCCCGATAGTGCTTGTAACCGCCAAAGACCTGACGGATGAGGAGAAACGCTCGCTGGACGGAAAGATAGAGGCGATAGCCCAAAAAGGGCACTATGGCAAGAATGATTTCCTCGGCGAAATCAAACGCATCGAGCGCCTCGTCACGACAAGAAAGGGAGAAGCTTGAGATGGCCGCCGCACGGATTCTTGTTGTAGAAGACAATGCAATGAACATGGAACTGGCTGTTGATCTGCTCAGCCTCCAGGGTTATGAAGTCCTGTCGGCCAGAACGGGACAGGAGGCGCTTGACATCTCGAGCACGGAGCAGTTGGACCTCATCCTGATGGACGTTCAACTTCCGGGGATGGACGGACTGACCGTCACAAAGAAGCTTAAGGAAAACCCCAGCACGAAGCATATACCCGTTGTTGCGTTGACCGCCCATGCCATGAAGGGCGACGAGGAGAGAATCCTTCGTCATGGCTGCACGGGCTACATCTCGAAACCTATTGACACGAGGGAATTCCCAAAGGCCGTCGAGAAGTTCATCGGCAAAACGAAGAAAGGTTGAACCCGCGTCATGCCCAAAGAAAGTTCCGCTCCCGGCCAGGCCCGCATCCTGATCGTCGAGGATGACCCGGTAAACATCGAGCTCATGAAAGCTCAACTCGGCAGCGAGGGATACGTAATCGAGTCCGTCCTCGACGGGGAGGAAGCGCTGCGCCGCCTCTCGCAGACGAAACCCGACCTTGTTCTGTTGGACATCATGCTTCCGAAAAAAAGCGGCTTTGAAGTCTGCAAACTGATCAAAAGCAATGCCGAAATAAGAAACACGCCTGTGATCATGGTGACCGCCCTCAACGACATGGAGAGCAGGGTCAAGGGCATAGCCGTCGGAGCAGACGATTTCCTGACGCGCCCTATGGACAAGTCGCAACTGTTGGCGCGCGTGAAGTCGATGCTGAGAATAAAACAATTGAACGACGAGCTTACGAGCGAAACCCTGGCGAGCCGCGAATCGAGCGAGAAGCTGGAGCGCCAGCAGCGGGTGCTGAAGTCGATGTCCACGCAACTCATGCAGGCGAGCCACTTGAAGTATGAATTCATCGTGAACATGAGCCATGCGCTGCGCACTCCGCTCAACGTGATAATAGGTTTTTCGGAGATGCTGCAGGACGAACTCGTCGGCAAACTCAATGACAAACAATTGAAATACGTGAATAACGTTCATGAAAGCGGACGCGAACTGCAACAGCTTATCACGAATATCGTCGATGTCTTCAAGATAGACACGGGCAAGGTCCCGCTCGAGACCACGGAATTCTCGCTGAAAGATTCAATTGTTACCGCCGCCGAAGCCATGAAGGCGGCGGTTCAAGAGAAGAAAATGGACATCTCGGTCCGCGTTGCGCCGGAGGCTTCCCGCATCTGCGCAGACCCTCAGAAACTCGCGGTCATCCTCGAGAACCTTCTGTCGAACGCCGTCAAGTTCTCCCCCAGGGGGAGCACGGTGCAGGTGCAGGCCGAAAGGGTCGGGGATTCGATCCGCCTGTGCGTTCGCGATTCAGGCCCCGGCCTCTCGGAAGTGGACTGCAAAAGGGTATTCACCGAATTCTATAAGGTGAGCCATCCCGAGGGTTCCCCTTCCGGCGGCAGCGGGCTCGGGCTGGCGATCTCGAAGAAGCTTGTGCTGATGCACGGCGGAGAAATCTGGGCGGAAAGCAAGAGAGGGGAAGGCAGCGCGTTCATTTTCACGCTGCCTCAAAGGCAAAAGAGGGCGCAGTGGTAGCCATCTCTTTTTGTCTTTCCCAGGAGATTAGATGACGGTCGAGAAGCAGCGTAAATCAAGAGCGCGCGTATCGCCTGGCCGCAGGAGAATTCGTTCTCGCTCTTCCACAAAATGGATCGAGGCGATGTTTGAGTCATTCATTGACTCGATCGATGTCGGAGTGTTCGTGCTCGACACCGCCGGCACGATCAACCGCGTCAACAGGTTCATCCTCGAGCATTATCGGTGGGAGCTTTCCGAACTGATCGGCAAGAATATCTTCGAGCTTATGCCCGACCTGCTGGCCCTGGGCGTACAAAAGGGGTTCAAGGAGATAGTCGGCCTGCGGCTCACGAGAGAACTCATGAACATCGAGCGCGAGGACCGGCAAGGAGCGCGCGTCGTATTCAACCTCAAGGGAATTCCCATTGTCGAAGGAAACGAGGTTAGAGGCGTGCTCGCCGTGATGAACGACATTACGGAGAAACGAGCTCTCGAGTCCCAGGTCGCCGAGACTGAAGAATATCTGCGGAGCCTCATCGATAACGCGAATGATATCATCTACACGCTCGACCGCGAGGGCTACATAACGTTTCTCAACAAAATGGGTCAGAAGATAACCGGCTACAGTTTCGATTCCGGCGCAGAGATTCGCGGGCACTATTCCGAATATGTAGTCAAGAAGGATGTCCAAAAAAACGAAAAGAAGTTCCATGAGGCCATAGAAGGCAAGCCGCAACGGTTCGAGTCCGAGATCGTGAGCGTTGACGGCAGGCACGTGAATGTGCTCATCAATATTACGCCCATCCGGAAGGGCGAGAAAATAGTCGGCGTTCTGGGGATTGCGCGCGATGTCACGGAGCGGAAGCAGATGGAAGCGCAATTGCTGCAAGCGAGCAAGATGGCGGCCATCGGCGAACTCGCTGCGGGAGTGGCTCATGAAATCAACAACCCGGTCGGCATAATAAGCGGGGCCGCGGAGCAACTTCAGTTCGTGATCGATCATTACCGGGACAGACCGGAAGAGTTGATGGGTAAGCTGTCTCAACACCTTGATGTAATACGGGAGCAAGCGGTGCGCTGCAAGAAGATAACGCAGGGGTTGCTGAACTTCGCGCGCAAGACGGAGCTTCGAGCGTCGGAAGTTAACGTCACAAGACTTCTTCAGGAGACCGTCGCCCTCGTGGAGAACCGGACAAACTCGGAACACAAGAGGATCGAAACCCACATGCCGTCCGATCCGCCCAAATTCTATTCCGACCCTCACCTTCTCGAGCAGGTCTTCCTGAACCTCGTCAACAACGCGCTCGACGCCGTCAAAGAGGGCGGCACGGTCATTGTGAAGGGACGCACCGAAAACAACTGGCTCATCATGGATTTCATCGATGACGGAATCGGGATTTCGGATGAGGCCCAAAAGAAAATATTCGACCCGTTTTTTACGACGAAGCCCATCGGGAAAGGAACCGGCCTGGGGCTTTCAATTTGCTTCGGCATCGTCCAACGCATGAGCGGGACGATCTCGGTGGACAGCAAACCGGGCGTGGGCACAACTTTCACCGTCCGCCTGCCGGTGGAACGAGGGCGACGGCTTGAAACGATGTGAGGAATGAAAAAGAAACCGATCAGACTCTTGATAGTTGACGACGAAGAAGCCTACCGAAACTTGTTGTTCGAGCGATTCAGCATGGTCGGCGACGCTGTAGCGCTGGCGGCCACAGGTGAAGAGGCGCTCACTCGAATCAAATCTGAACCGTTCGACGTCGGCATCCTCGACCTCCGCATGCCCGGCATGGACGGAATCGAGTTGTTCAAGAGAATCAGGGAATACCAACCGCTCGCGGAAGTGGTCTTCCTGACGGGACAAGCGACCGTCGACATGGCAATCGAGGCCATGAAGCTCGGAGCATATGACTTTCTCACTAAGCCATGCCAGCTCTCCGAACTGCAACTGGTTGTCCAGAAAGCGTGTGAAAAAAAACAGCTTGCCGAGAGAGTGAGCCGCCAAAGCGAGCTGCAGCAGAGAGCCGGAATCGTAAACCTCGTGGGTGACAGCGCCGCAATGCAGCAAGTCAAAGGCCTCATCGCCAGAGTAGCCCCCACCGAATCGAGCGTGCTCGTCGAGGGTGAAAGCGGAACAGGCAAAGAAATCGTGGCAAACGCCATCCATCAGAACAGCCGGAGAAGCAACAACACGTTCGTCGTGATAAACTGCGGCGCAGTTCCTGAGACTCTCCTTGAAAGCGAGCTCTTCGGCCACGAGAAAGGCGCGTTCACGGGCGCCGTCAAGCAGAAGAGCGGCCTCTTTGAGATAGCCGACGCAGGCACTCTCTTCATCGACGAGGTAAGCGAAATGAGTCCCGGTATGCAGGTCAAACTGCTGCGGGTCCTGGAGACGGGCAGATTCCGGCGAGTGGGTGACATCAAAGAGATCGAGGTCGATGTCCGCGTCATATGCGCGACCAACAAGAGGCTCCGCGAAGAAACAGCGGCAGGCCGATTCCGGGAAGACCTGTTTTACCGAATTAACGTCATGAGCATCTATTTGCCGCCGCTTCGTGAACGCAGAGAAGATATCCCCTTGCTCGTGGCGCATTTTGTCCGGTCATCGCGTCACCCGAACGCCGGTAGGATCACGGTGACAAGCGAAGTCCTAAACGCCTTCTCCAGGTACCACTGGCCCGGCAATGTGCGCGAACTCTCCAATGTTATTGAACGCGCCATCATACTTGCCGATAACAACATCATCACGCTTCACGAGATACCTATCCTCGACAAGAGCGGCGGTGAAGCTAACTCGCAGTCGCTCGTCACTCTCTCGCTCGATGATGTCGAGAGAAGGCACATCCAGCTTGTGCTCGAAAGCGAAAACGGCAATAAGACACGAACGGCGCAGATTCTCGGTGTCAGTCGTCCAAAGCTCTACAGAAAAATGCTCAAGTACGGCATTTCCGATAATGTTCGCACATCCTCCTAAAAGAGAGCCGAAAGGCGCCTCACACCTTCTGTCATCCTCGCCTTCTTAAATATCTCGCAGAAATGACGCCAATGTCAATAAGGCTGACGGCGGTGTCAAGAAGCCTGACGTAGTTGTCTCTTCCTCTGCTCAAACAAGGCTTCACCATAACGTTTTGTTACATATTTTTGAAATGTCATAACCGATTTATCTTCAGAAGATTACGTTTGGTCAGCCGCATTTCAGATACACCATTGCGTAACATAACATTTCATTTCTTGAATTCCCACTCGGAGACATCTCCTCATAGAAGAATCAATTATTGCCAGAACCGAGTCCTTTAACTTGGCTCTTGACAATATGTTACAAAAACACACTTCGCTTCTCTCGATGCCTTTGGCATAGACCTTGCTTATATACTATGCAACGGTAAGTGAAGGCGCTAGGCCTTGACCACCGGGCTCAGTGAGGGGAAATAATAGATTTTGGGCAGATGAATAACCATTTAAAACACTTGCTGGGAGACAAGCGTTTTGAGAGGGCAATTGATAGAATGGGACAATGGTTACCATCTGCCCACGTTTTCTTACGTCCTAATCCCCTCCTAAAGCAAGGGATGGATTTGCCCCGTCATTTCTTTTGAATCCGGCGGCAAGTGAAGTCGTCGGAAAGAGAAAAGGCAGACCGGACTTAATAGAAGTTTTTGACGGGGCGGGTTCTCCCTTGCTTTACTTTTTTCTTTTATGCAGTCAGCTTGAGCGGCTTCCTCTGCTAATCCTGTTGCCTTACCTTCGAGTTGTGACCTTCGGCCTTTGACTCTCGCCTCCGTTTGACAACCGTTTTCTCATTGGGATAGACTACCTCAGTCCTTAGACCGGCATGGACGCAATGGACGGGATGGAGTTTTCTCATTGGGATAGGCTAACTCAGTCCTTAGACCATGAACTTGAGATGTGAACCACACGCGTCCGTAAAGTATCCAAGACTTTTTGGTCGGAGTCAGCGAGCCGCCGTCGGGGCTCAAGCAAGCAAGTTAAGAATGGGGTCCTGAGCGGAAGGTTGGGTATCGGGAATGGCGCCGCCGGTTGCCTGAGTGGTTTGTGTGGTTACTTTTTGACTTTCGGAAGAGGCAGAAGCCAAAGAGAGCGTCGAGAATATCTGTTCGAGTCGCATGCGCCTGATCTCGTCGCCGACCACGTCCATGTCATGTTCCAGACGCGCGCGTTCAAGGCCGGCATCCACTCGCTCGATTACGGAATCGGCAAACTGTAGCCGTTTGCTTGCGGTTTCAAGCCTCTGTTCAAGCTGGTTGAGCCGCGCATCCAGCTCGCGTTCGCGCATCGAACCAGGACTGGTCAGATACCGGAATCGGCGGATGGAAGGAGCCGGCCCTTTGCTGATTTCGGATGTGTTCGGCTCTGCGTTTGCTTCGGCAAGTGGAGGACCGTTGTTTGCCGGACCGACAGTTTCGTTGGCGCCGGCCGTCTCAAGCGAAGCGGCGGCGGCATTCGGGCTGTTCATTGGGGGGGTAGTAGCCGCAACGGGATTATGAGAAAGCGGTTCAGTCTCAATTCGCCCCGCGCTTGCGTTTGTCTGTATGGTTGGCCTTGCAGCGGTTTGTTGAGCGGACAGATTGGGAGAAGCAATGCCTATTCTATCGAGGTCGTGCCTCACATCGAAAGCAGGATTGTTCGTAATGTTTATTCTGATTCCCACGGCACACCGCCCCTTCCCCGAAGGAGCCATATCGGCCACGAGGCATTCTAGACCCACTAAACCATTGTAATTATACCATCAAGGCAGGTCTTTGTCAAAGGGATGATCCTTTTTGAGCGCGCGCTTTGGTATAGATAAGTCATTGCAAAACAACCACTTAAGAATCAGTTGGCCGGAGGTCAGGGTAAAATGCGCTATGTATTAGGGATTGATGCCGGTGGAACACACACCCGATGCCAGATTGCTGATGTGGAGGGCCGCATAGTCTCTGTGGGATACGGCGGTCCGGCAAACACGAACTTTATCTCACCCAAAGACGCCCGACATTCCGTCGAATGCGCTCTTTCCGGAGCCCTGAAGTCGTTCGGCCGCCCGGTGGAGGTAGCAGTCCTGGCGGGACCGCATCTGCCCGCTGTGACACTTCGCGGTATGCCCTTCAAGGTTCAAATAAAGAAGAAGATATTTGTCAATGAATTCGAGGCTGCCCTTGCGGCGGGTCTCCAGAATGTGGGCGGCCCGGGTGTTGTGATATTGTCGGGAACAGGCTCCTTCTGCATGGGTCGCAATTGGGCCGGTGAGGAAAAGCATACGGGCGGATGGGGCCCCACCATTGGGGACGAAGGCAGCGGCTACGACCTTGCGCGGGAGGCGCTGGCGGCAGTCGTGAGAGCGTCGGACGGTAGAGACAGCCGGACGATACTCACGGAGTTGATTTGCTCGCGCCTGAAGTTATCCCATCTCGACGGGCTCAAGGTCTTGCTTTACCGCCAGCCCATGAGACGCGACATTTTTGCCGGGCTTGCCGAGTGTGTGTTCGTCGCGGCGAAGTCGGGCGATAAGGCAGCCGAGGCAATACTCCGAAGCGGAGGCAGGCGTCTGGCGCGTCTTGCGTTTCCGGTGTTGGATCAATTGTTTGGGTGGGGAGATGCGTTCCCAGTCATTCTTAGCGGCGGCGTGTTGAGCCGGCGCAGCATTGTTACCGACATGATCAACGCTAATGTAAAGACAGTGCGCCCGCTAGCCAAAGTCTCCGTGTCCGCGTTTCAACCCGTGACCGGCGCAGTCATTATCGGGTTGCACTCCATCGGAGTGAAGATAACCGGCTGGATAACCTTGAATTTGGAGAACAGTAAATCGACGATGAATTCTTCCAGCGGAAGCAGGGGGAACAAAGCGAAATGAGCGCCCATCTCAATGTCATTCTGAACGAAGCGAAGAATCTTCCACGGCGGCAAGGAGAAAAAGTGAAATGAGTTCGTATTATGACAAAGCGCTCGAGCTTCTTTCGAGGGTTCACTCGACACAGAGCGAAGCAATCGCGAAGGCAGGAAGTGTTGTGGGTGAGACAGTAAAGGGCGGAGGGATTGTCCACGCCTTTGGAAGCGGGCATTCGGCCGCTATCGCCTATGAGGCCCACGGCAGGGCGGGTGGTCTGGCGGCGGTAAGCGCCATAATAGACCCGCTGAGAGGACTGTCGGAGAACGTGGAGGGCTACGGCCGCGCCCTTTTGCGTCCGGTGGTTTTTGCAAAGCGAGACTCGGTAATCGTGATCTCGAACTCGGGCAGGAACGCGCTCCCAATCGAGGTTGCAATGGTCGCGCGCGAAAACGGTCTTATAGTCATCGCGATCACTTCTCTTGCGCACACGACCTCGGTTAAATCACGGCACTCCAGCGGCAAGCGGCTGTTCGAGCTTGCCGACGTCGTAATCGACAACATGGGGGAGTCGGGCGACGCATCCGTTCAGGTAACAGGATGCAGCGTCCCTGTCGGGCCGACCTCTACCATTGCGGGCGCATACATCATGAACGAAATCATGATAGCGGCCGTCGAGTGGCTGGTGAGAAACGGCGTCGAGCCGCCGGTTTTCAAGAGCGCAAATCTGGACGGCTCGAAGGAGCATAACGAAGCTCTGAGGCGGCGTTACAGCGCTCCACGTATCCTATGGTAGAACATAATGAGTCCGATAGGGAAAAGATGAACGAAACGGGGGTATTTTGCTGAAAGAATGCTTATGACGCGAGTTCCGCGGTCAGATCACGGAGTCTGATGAGAACCTTGTCGAGGTTATCGTCCATGAACCGGCTGAGGAGAGACACGGCCTCGTCTGCTCGATTTTTCGCGTGTAACGATTCGGCTTCCGCTTCAACATCGGCGCTCTTCTCTGCAAATTCGGCCTCGAGTCCGCTCCAAACCTCTTGAACGCGCGGAGTCCTTCCTTCAAAATCCTGCGCCACGGAATCACCCAACCTCTTGAACAACCACCAAACCGAGTCTTCCGAAAACCGGGCGCCTGCGCGCGTGAGCGCGAGCGGTATCTTGCCTTCGACGTAGAGAGGCATGAACACGCCACAGCACGGTGTTCCGAAGCTTGCCCAATATGCAATCCGGTGGTCGGTCCCGCGCAAATGAGCGACAATGCTCGCGGCGGTTGTGCCGACGGGGTCCGCGTGCATACAGATGGAATAACATTTGCCGTCCGAGGGATCGCGCCCCGGCGTGAAAACCGTTTCGCTCTCATAATGGTTGCGAAGTATCCGCATCATCGAGTGGGGAGAGATTTGACCGGACTGCTCTCCGAGCAGTTTTCCTGATTGCCTCAGTCGCTCTTCGGAGATTTGAGGTGGAACCGCCTCGATGCTGCGATAGGCAGCCGAGAAATTGAACCTCTCAGACGCGGCGCCATGCCACCAGCCATTCATGACGGCGTGCTCGCAGGCATCCGGCGAAAGCGCGTCCCAGTCGGCGACTATCGCAATATGATTTGAAATGCGGGCTGTCTCCGACACCTTTTTCCAGGCGTATTGGCTGCCGGAGGTTTCGAGTATGTATGCTTCGCGGGGATCGGCGATTATGAATGAGTTGCTGTATTGCCACTGGTAATGCTCAAATGCCGAGCCACCTTGCCCGAACTCCTCGAGAAGGCGCGTCATCACGTCGAGTGCTTGCCGCGCCGTACGCCCACGCTCGAGCCCCAGGCGCACGAGGTCCATCCCGAGGAGGCCGCTATCCGACAGAGTTTCCTTGGTGAACACCGCTTCGTTGCCGATTGCCACGCCGCACTCGTTCATGCCGTGCTCGAAACCCCAAAGCCAGTATGGTCTCGAACCGATTAGCGCCAGGGTTTCTTCCACTTGCGGGATTTCAACATATTGGCATTTGAGGGACGCGCCGCGCTTGTGTGTCAGACGCGGGATTTGAGAAAGGGGTTGACTCTCGTCGGCGGGCCTGTCGCTGTTCTTTCCGAGAATAACGGAACCATCGGCGGTAGCGCTTCCGAGCGCTACCAGCGTGTCACAGCCGGCTACGGACAATCGAGGCATCCTTAAGTCCTTTTTGCCTTCCTTCCGCACCTTGCGCCGTTGCAGTTTATCGGCCTTATTTCAGCAAGTGCGAGGCGATGACAAGGCGCTGGATTTCTGACGTGCCTTCGTATATCTCGGTTATTTTGGCGTCGCGGAAGTTGCGCTCGACCGGATACTCTTTCGAGTAGCCATAACCTCCATGTATTTGAATTGCCTTCGTGGCCGTCTTCATCGCGGTCTCGGAAGCGAAAAGTTTCGCCATGGCTGATTGTTTGCTGTAAGGCTGTTTTGCGTCTTTCATCTGAGCAGCGCGGTGAACAAGCAAACGCGCGGCGTCGATCTCGGTCGCCATGTCGGCGAGCATCCACTGGATCGCTTGGAACTTCGCTATCGGCTGGTTGAACTGCACGCGCTCGAGCGAATATTTTACCGACTGTTCCATTGCTGCGCGCGCTATGCCGACGGCCTGGGCGCCAATCCCGATGCGCCCTCCGTCAAGCGTCTGCATTGCAATCTTGAAACCCTGTCCCACTTGTCCGAGTAACTGGTCCTTGGGAATTCGGCAATCCTCGAAGATAAGCTCGGCCGTGCCGGAAGCGTTGAGACCGAGTTTCTTCTCGATCTTCCCCACCTTGAAGCCGGGGGTTTCTTTTTCGACGATGAACGTGCTGATGCCCTTTAAGCCCTTGCCCTTGTCGGTCATTGCAAACACAACCATAGTGTCGGCGTGGCTCCCGTTGGTGATGAACACTTTGCTTCCGTTGAGAATCCACTCGTTGCCGTCGAGAACGGCGGTGGTCTTCTGGTTGCCGGCGTCGGAGCCTGCGCTCGGCTCCGTCAGCCCGAAGCATCCTATCTTTCTGCCGGCGGCGAGAGGCGCCAGGAACCGCTGTTTCTGTTCTTCAGTCGCGTTATTGAGGATGGGATCGCACACAAGCGAATTGTTCACGGACATTATGACGCCGGTATTCGCGCATGCCCGCGAGATTTCTTCGAGCGCCACCGCGTAGCACACGTAATCCATCCCGGCGCCGCCGTATTGTTCGGGCACGGCGACCCCCATGAGGCCCAGTTCCCCCATCTTCTTCGCAAGCTCTACCGGAAACCGGTGCGTTTCGTCCAACTCGGCGGCCAGGGGAGCAACTTCCTTGTCCGCGAAATTGCGGGCCATGTCCTGAATCATTTTTTGTTCGTCAGTCAGATCGAAATTCATCTTGATTGCCTCCAGTTCGAATACGGCGTTCCCGGGATTCACTTATCGATGCAAGATTACTCTCTATTGACGTCTCGTTGAAAATCGGGGACACGATGCGGCATCGTGTCCCCGCTCGTCCGTATCAGGTTTCCGAAACACCTATCAGCGCCGAAATAGGAATTGGTAAGGTATTTCCAGGGCCCAACATTACCGCTCGACCATCATAGCGACGGCCTCGCCCCCACCGATGCACAGAGTGGCCAACCCTCTCTTTGCGTTTCTCTTTTTCATCGCGTACAAGAGAGTGGTCAGGACGCGAGCGCCGCTCCCGCCTATGGGGTGGCCAAGCGCGATGGCGCCGCCGTTGACATTTACTTTTGCGGGATCAAGTCCGAGTTGTATGTTGGCTGCGAGGGTGACAACCGCGAACGCCTCGTTGACCTCGAACAGGTCGATGTCGCCCACGGTCTTCCTTGTTTTCTCAAGAAGCTTTTTCACCGCGTCGACCGGCGCAATTGTGAACCACTCGGGCTCAAGGCTGGCGGTGCTGTAAGCGATGATTTTCGCGAGCGGCTCGATCCCTTTTCTCTTCGCGTTTTCGGCCGATGTTATGATAAAGGCCGCTGCGCCGTCATTTATCGAAGACGCATTTGCCGCCGTAACCGTCCCGTCTTTCTTGAAAGCTCCGGGCAGTTTGGGTATTTTCTCGAAGTTGGCGCGCCCCGGGCCCTCATCCTCGCTGACGACCACAGGATCGCCCTTCTTCTGCGGAATGTTGACCGGCGCTATCTCGTCGCGGAACAAGCCCTCTTTTTGCGCTCTTTGCGCGCGCTTGAAACTCTCGATCGCGAGATCGTCCTGCATTTTCCGCGTGATAGCGTATTTCTCTGCGCACAACTCGGCGGCGTTGCCCATGTGGAAATCATTGTAGACGTCCCAAAGACCGTCTTTGATCATCAAGTCGATGATCTTGGCGTCGCCCATGCGGTAGCCGCCTCGCGCCTTTTCGAGCGCATAAGGAGCGCGCGTCATGTTTTCCATTCCGCCGGCCACAACGACCTCGGCTTCGCCCAGGCGCACGGAGTCAAACGCAAGCATTGCCGCTTTGAGTCCGGAGCCACAGACCTTGTTTATGGTCAAACATCCGACCGATTTGGGAAGCCCTGCGCCGAGGGCCGCTTGGCGGGCCGGCGCTTGTCCGATCGCGGCGGGCAAAACACAACCCATGATGCACTCATTCACTTCATCGGGCGAGATGCCCGCGCGCTTTATCGCCGCTTCGATTGCGACGCTCCCAAGCCGCGTCGCGGGCACATCCGCAAATGCACCCTGAAAGCTTCCGACGGGCGTGCGCGCCGCACTCGCTATAACGACTTCTCTCATGATTCGCTCTCCTCTATTTAAGGTGTTATGAGATAACTCAATTGCCAGGAGGGAAAGGGGTCAGTAGGAAACCAACCGAGCGTATTCTAACAGAATGGACATAGTGTGTCAATTTGCCGAAAAGCCGATTTGTTGGAAGGTAGGGGCACGGCGCGCCGTGCCCCTACGGGCGGATCGACAGTTGAGGGACAGCCTCAAAGGGGGGATTCGCGAAGTCGCAGAAGTCCTTGGGAAACGAGAGTTCTAAATCCCCCCGTCCCCCCTTTGCAAAGCGGGGGACGGAGCCGACTTTTGCAAAGGGGGGACGTTCGACCCTTGGTTATGAGCCCATTTCCCACAATATATAGGGATGTTTTCAGAAAAAGCTTGAAAAATATCAAACCTGTGGTATAATAATTGAAATTCTGCTTGCCTATCATGGGGATGACAACCTGGGGCTATTCTTCGACCTTGCATGAATAGGAAAAAGACCGAGTTGCGCCCACTCATTGGATTACTATGGTCGGTCATTGTGACAGCTTGGGTGTGTTTCCTGCCCTCCGAGGCATACGCCCAAATCAAGAAGACTGTCGAACCGGGTATAAAAGTGGAGATGGTCAATGGCAAGGATATATATGTAATATCTTATCCCTCAAAAGATTATGACCTCTCCGACTGCGCCGAGCGTATCATGGCCAATCCTGAGAGGGATTCTCGGTTCCTTAAAGGAAAATCCTTAAGGGTCCCGCTCGCTGAACTCAACGATGAATATCAACTGGAAGCAATGAGAACACTTTTCAAGCAGGACTCTCATAACGACACCGGCTGGGTCCATAAGGTAACGTATGTCTCTTCGCGGAGGCAGGGTGGCGAGACGCTTTGGGCCATCACGGAATGGTTCACGGGCAACGGCCAGAACTACAAGAAGCTGCTGGCGCATAATGGTATGTCGGGTCGCTTCAAGCTCTACAAAGGAACAACAATCAAGATACCGCTGGACATGCTCTCGCCCGCTTTCAAAAAGCCGATTCAATTCGAGATCGCCGCTCGGCGCGCTGCGGAAGCGCCGACCCCCGAATCGAGACACCTCAACGGTGACCTGACTCTGAAGATCGACGCGCAAGGCGAATACGCATCCTATCGATTGAAGAAGGGAGATACAATTTACTCGAAGGTCGTCATGAAATATACAGACCGTGTGGAAGTCGAGGACGTGAAGGAAGCGGTCGATATGATATGTCGCCGAAGCGGGATCAAAGACCCGCGCAAGCTGAATGCGGGCGATGAAATAAAGATGCCGCTCGAACTGTTGTCGGTTATGTATTTGCCACCGGATAATGCGGACAGGCAGACTTACGAACAAGTGACAGAGGAGGC
>JACRIR010000120.1 GCA_016215705.1 Candidatus Poribacteria bacterium
ACGATGCGGCATCGTGTTTATTCGGGGACACGATGCGGCATCGTGTCCCCGAATAAACGTACGCGTCCTGTAAGCCCCTCAATGCCATTCTGAACAAAGAGAAGACCCTCCTCTCTTCGATCACCGCACCTGGCTGCCGATATCGTCGCCAAGTGTGAGAGTCTCGCCGATGGTCGCATCGTCAAACGGCGTCTCCGTAGTTCCATTCGGGCCGGCCGACAGAACGAACACATTGTGTTGCGCGCTGTTGGCGGGTCCATTCGCCCTCAAGAATCGGACGTTGATCATGTAAGAGTTTCCCCAGGGGTCCAAAACATCGGAATTCAAGTACGGCCCGTTCCAGCCGGGGCGAAATCGAGGGTTGTCCGTGGTGGAATACCCCGGCGCATTCGAGATCAACTGATCGGGAATCAGGTCAACTACCCCAAAGCTTCCCCATCTGCTCGCGCCAGTGGCAACCGCATCATTACCGGGCGGCACATTCGCGGCCGTTCCCGTTATGAGATTGTCGATACTCTCGGCTGCACTGGCGATTGTTCTCGTTGGCCAGAGACCGCAGTCGGCGCGGAGTTGCGCGACGTTTTTTGCGATTGCCGCGCAATCGCTCTGCGCTCGCGCGACCTTGCCGGAGTTCAGACTCTGGATCACCGAGATTGTGACCACAGTCGATAGGGTCGCAACTATGAACAGGGCTATGATCGCCTCGATTAATGTGAACCCGTTGGGTTTATTCATTCTTGCATTCCATTTTGAGCCTGTCTGGCGACCATTATTGGCCTGTCCGGCAACCACGCAAAACGCCCGGCCTTCTCTTGTAGGGGCACGGCGCGCCGTGCCCCTACAACCAAAAAATACTTGTCGGATGCGCTCATAATCCCATCTTATACCTACGACGTTGCGCCGCTCACGAGAAATCCGACGTCGTCTCCGCCGACCCCTGTGGCGGGAAGCGCCGTGGCATCATCGAATGAAGTCTCAAATAGACCATTCGGGCCGGCCGAAAGCACAAATACGGAATGGCTCGCTTCTTCGGCTGCGGTTACGCCGGTGACACTCGCTCCTCTGGCGTACCTGATGTTGCAGACAAACGGATTTCCCCATGGATCAAGGGGAATGGTGTCGATATATGGACCATTCCAACCTTGCACGACCGGAGCTGACTTGCTTACCGTATACAGCGGGGTCGTATTCGCGTCTGCATTAAGGATAAGAAGGTCCTCCATGGCCCCGGCAGTGCCTCCGTCTCCTCCGCCGTCCCAGTTGCCATCACCCGTGGCAGTGCCGGCGCCATCGGGTATCATTGCCGCGTTAGCCACGTCTGCCCTATCCAACCCCACGAGACGGCTCAACTCTCCGGCGTCGTTGAGGACTCCGTCATCGCTTACCGGCCATTTACCGGTGTCCTTCAGGAAAGTGACTACGGCCGTGCCAATGGTTTGCGCATCACTGGCGGAGCGGGCGATCCTACCGTCATTGATGTACTTGACCACGCTGACGGCAACAGCGGCTGAAAGAATCGCCACTATACCGACAGCAACAATCACTTCAATCAGTGTGAAGCCTGCAGACCTTTTCATCTTCATTGCCCTTCTCCTCCTTCGGAATTCATTGCTTCGATTCTGAGACTGTTTGGTGAGAATTGAATAGAAGCTCTTGCCTGACATCCCCTCCTTTTCTTAAGTTGTTTTTCTGTGCGCACATCGTTCATGACATCTGCCCTCCCCCGAGGTTCTACTCACTTTTACTGTTTGTTCGCGTCCCCCGACTAGTGTCAGATCAAGTTAATTCTGTTGGTACTTGTAGGGGCACGGCGCGCCGTGCCCCTACGAAGAACCGCGCGTCGACACCCAAAGATATTGTCATGACATGATACTAGTCATTTGCCAGGGAAATGCCGATCTCACAATGTTCTCGGATTCAACACTTTACGGGCTGAATGTCGAAAAGGCATCTTTCGTGCCAGATTCCATGCCGGATGTTACGTCTGGCAGTTGTTGTGATATAAGTCATCTATGTAAAAGGACTTATGTCGGATAGCTCAATGCGCGGAATGTTCAAGAAATGCTTGGCTAACGCTGGCAAGAGTTGTACAAATTAGGACGGTTACTGGGCGAAAAGAGTGCTGGTAGTGAGGGTTCTAAATGATGTTGCACCAAAGGGAGTGATGCCGGTATGAGCAGGATCGCTTACGCAAGAGAATGACACGTGCAGCATTTCCGTAGGGGCGACCCGGCGGGTCGCCCGTACAAAAGGAATTCACGACGGGAATTCACAATTTTGAAACTGAAGTAGTGCAGAGTTTGGGAACAGGCCTTCTTTTTACAAATCGAAATGAATTTCTATGGCGCCCGGTGGCTTCGGGTTGCTCAGAATATGGTTTCCGAAGGTTTCTCGCAACTTGTTCACGTATGAGTCCCACTTCTCGGGAATCTGGAAGAGGGCCCCGATCCTTGTTCTTCCGCATTCTTTCCCGTTCTCTTCGTACCAGCGAATGGTCGCATCTATGAATTTGGGAACGTCGTCGTCAGAGAGGAACTCGGCTATCCTGTTCGCAATGAGCGGATGCCTGCCGTGTCTTCCGCCGACTCGTGCGACCCAGCCCTTGACCTCTTCCTTCCAGCTATCGGTCGGACAGGCGCGGATGCAGTCGCCGCAGTACAGACACTTTTCGGGAAAGTAGATGGGTTCTCCGGTTTCCGGATGACTCTCGATGGCGCCCTCTTTGCATGCGCTCGCGCATATGCGACAGCCGATGCAAGTCTCCTTCTCCCACAATGGTTTCACGGCGCCCTGGAATCCCAGATCCATTTCGTTCGTCCGGGCGCAATCTATCGGGCAACCCGAAAACGATATCTTGAATTTGTGTGTAAGATCGTGGCCGAAGAATTTTTCGTCCACGAGTTTCGCCATTTTCTGGGTGTCCATCAAGCCATTAGGATTGTACTCGCATCCGGAGCACGCAGTGGGCACTCGTACGCGCGTGCCGCACGAAGCGATTTTCTGATCCACTTTCGCAAGCTCATCATGGATTGCCTTGAAGTTGCGGTAGTCGACATATGTGAGTTCGATGGACTGCCGGAAGGATAGGTGCACGTACTCGGCATATTTCTTCGCGACTTCCACGATTTTTTCGAGCTTCGAGATCGGGACCCGGCCGCCCGGACAGCGCAGCCTGACAGTGAACTTATCCTTCTGTTTCTGCTTGATCAAACCGCCCGATTTCAAAGTAGTGAAATCAATCTGGCCGGTCTTGCCCTCGACCTCAAGATCAACGCCTACTTTGCCGGATGGGTCTTCAATAGACTTGTCGACCATCTCAATACTCCCCACTCTTTCTTACCAGGAGCCTGAAACTGCCGTCGGCAAGTTTCTCCGCCTTGATGATTCGATGCCCTTCTTCTTTTATCGAGCGAGGCACATTCCCCATCGGCTCGCCGTCATCTATCCACAGTTCCAGAATCTCGCCCGCTTCCATTTCTTCCAGCTTCAATTTGGTCTTCACAAAATTGATCGGACATCTAGTCCCCCTGAGGTCGAGTCTCGCATCGATTTGTTCGACCACAATATTAATGCTCATGAGTTTTTCTCCTACCCGGCAACGGTTTGACCGCAAAACTTCGGAACCTTTCCGCATGGCCTTCAGGAACACGCAGCCATGAAATCCATCGAGAGATTCTTCGCTACGCTCAGAATGACACTTGTCAACCTGTGTCGAGCATAACGACGACAGATTCTCTCATCTATGACATAAGTCACATTCCGCCCCTTTTCGGCTGTCTTTCCCTTTCGTCTTTGCCCTTTCGCCTTTCGCCTACTTAAGTGAGCGCAGGCTCGGCGTACTTATCTTTCTTAAGCGGCCTGGTATGGATACCGCATTCTCCACCGCATTTGCTTGTTCCGACCCAGCGTCCTGCCCTCTCGTTCGGGCCGGCCGCGATGCGTGTGCACGGGGCGCATCCGAGCGAGCGATAGCCTTTTGCGTACAGGGGGTTCACCGGCACATGATTCAGGGCGATGTACTGCCAGACCTCGACCTCGTGCCATAGCAGAATCGGGTTGAGCTTGATCAGTCCCTTGTCGCGCTCCTCGATCTCCTGATAGTCCGTGCGCGTGCGTCCTTCGGTGCACCGCAGGCCCGTCACCCAGCAGGCAACATTCATTTCCTCGATCGCCTGTCTTGTCGGTCGGACCTTCAGGATTTCGCAGCACAAATCGGGATCAGTCTTGTGAAGCTCATCTGGTATGACATCGTCGCTCTTGAAAACCCGAAGTTCCGGATAACGGCCGACTTCGTGCTTCATGAATTCCACAGTTTCCTGTGGCTTGAACCGTGTGGTGACTATGAAGCCACGGATATCCGGCGAGACCCGTTTTGCAAGATGCCAGACAACGACCGAATCTTTCCCCAAACTGTTGGCCACGGCAAGACGATTCCCGTATTGTTCGTATGCCTCGCGTATCAGGCCGAGCGAGCGGTCCACTTTTTCGACGAAATTGAGTTTATCCGCCAAACTGCGCATGTCCTGTGAAGCGGTTTTGCGAATCATTATCGAGCCTCCTTTAAGAAAGAGTTTAGGGTTGAAGATATATCATCATCTCGACCGATTAAGTCAGGATGGCAAGACAATAAAAAAAGGCTTGTCATCAGCTCGCGTTTTTGCATGAAGAACTCGGACCACCCTTTCAAATGTTGTAGTTGAGGATGAATTCGTTGCGCCTCAGGCACTCTTGCTCGACTAAATCCTCGAATGTCGTCGTATCGTAGACGGTCGAAAGCGCATCACGCACTCGATCCCACATGGGAAGAAACGCGCAATCACCGTGAAGCGGACACTGCTCTCCGGAACTCCCGGCGATGCACTGCACCGGAGACAGCGGGCCCTCAATGAACCGGATGATCTCTCCGACCGTCAACGTAGCTCGCGGGCGCATCAGCACGTAACCACCGGCGCTTCCGCGTCTTGACTCCACAAAGCCTGCCTGCTTCAACTGGTTGAGAATGACCTCGAGGAATCTGGTCGGAATCGCCTGCGCCTTCGCGATATCAGCAATTTTCAGCGGCCCTTCACCTTGGTGTTTGGCCAATTCGAACACAGAGCGAAGCGCATACTGGCATTTTTGGGAAATGGACATCCGGAACCTCCATTAGCTTTCCCGCTATTGTCTATCGGAATATAGCACAATGCGGAACTTTTGTCAAGCTTCTTTTATGGAAAGGGGTAAAGGGCGAAAAGGTTACTTTTTCCCTCGTTCTCAGGAGCAGCCACCGCCAACAGGCGGGAAAACACCCACATGATCGCCGTCGCAAAGCACGTAGTCATCGGACTGCATCTTCGAGTTGACGAAGGCGGTCTTCACTTCATCACCAGGAATGCCCAGCCGATGGTAGAGGGCGGTCAATGTGGCCCCTTTGACCAGCTCGACCTCCATAGGCTCGTGCATTATTGAGCGGCCAATATACTTGGTGAGAGTCGCATAGAGCTTCACATATATCTTGATTGAGACTTCTTTGGACATACGTTTCAATTGTCCGTTTTCGCCGGGAGGACGAGATGAATCGCGCCACTACGGAACGGCCGGGTTTACGCCTGTGGGAGCGCAATTCATTTCGCCCTTTGCGGATGTAGTGGCAGATCAGTAGTTATGGACCGAGTCCAGAGCCTCATGCGAAACGTCGAACACCGCGTTGTGCGGTGGCAGTTTTTCGGTCTCGAAGAACATCGGCAGCCGGTCGTCTTCCGCTGTAAATCCGGCTTTCTTGTTGAATTCTCGCTCGCACTTGAGGACCGATTTTCCGAGCGCAGCAACATCGTCCGGCCCCAACACGAGTCCATACTGCGCATTTATCATTTCGTAGACAGCCTCAAATGCAGCCGGTATGTCGAGCACTGCGAAGGCGACAAACAGGCACAGGCCGGTGCTGTCAATTGCGGCGGTCGCAATCTGCAGGTTTCTGGAAAGCTCGACCTGTCCCTCCGGCTTGAGCGGGTCAACCCTGCCGCCGACATTGAGCACGTTCGCCGTGATGCTGTAACCCGCCGTGTGGTCGGCGCCCATCGGAGAAGTTGCGAACGTCACGCCGATTCCTTTTATGGAGCGCGGGTCGTAAGCGGGGAGAGCCTGCCTCTTGACTACCGGGACGCGGCAGACGCCGAATGCCTGGCCGGTGACCGCAGCGCCGCTGCCGAGGACGCGTCCGAGCGGTGTCGCCTTGCCGACCTCTTCCTTGATGAGCCCGATTGCGCCCGCGCCGTCGCCAAACTGTATGTATCCCGCCTCCATGAGAACGGCTAGCGTGGCGCCCATCTCGATGGTATCGAGCCCGATGTCGTCGTATAGCCGGTCGAGCTTCGCGATCACATCGAGATCGTTTATGCCGCAGTTGGGACCATTGGCCCATACGGTTTCGTATTCCGGCCCTTTCGTGAGGTACTTCTTGTTCTTGTCCATGTAGACGCGCGAGCATTGGATAACGCAGCCGTGGCTGCACGGGTGCGTCGCCACACCGCCGCGCTTGAGTATTGTCTCGCGCTGCATCTCGCCGCTCACTTTGTCGGCGTCCTCGAACTGGCCCGTGCTGAAATTGCGGGTCGGGAAACCCCCTGCCTCATTGATGATGTTTGTGAGAATATTGGTGCCATACGTGGGCAGCCCTTTTCCGGTGACTGCGTGTTCCTTCAGCGCCATCGCGAACTTTTTGGCGGCTGCTTTGAACGCCCCTTGATCCTTGATTGTGATCGGCGGCGCGCCATTGTCATCGAGAACAATCGCTTTCAAACCCTTTGAGCCCATGACCGCGCCGAGGCCTCCGCGGCCTGCATGTCGCGTCGGCCGATTCTCGAGGTCCGTCACGGCCACGCTGGCGGCCGACATCAGCCTTTCGCCAGCCGATCCGATTGTTATATAAGAAGCTTTCTCGCCGTACGTCTTCGTGAGTTTTTCGATCACCTTGTAATTGTTGGCGCCCGTCAGATCTTTTGCCGGTAGAAGCTCCAATTTGTTCCGGGTGATGACGAGCTTCCACAGGGTCCCCCTCGGGGCCTGGCCCTCGACCACGAGCGCCGCGATCCCGAGCTTCGCGAGTTTCTGAGATGCCGTTCCGCCCGCGTTGCTCTCCTTGATTCCGCCGGTGAGCGGGCTTTTCGCGCCGACCGAGAGACGGCCGGAGCACGGCGCGATAGTGCCCGAGAGGAGTCCGGGCGCAATCACGAGCTTGTTCTGAGCGCTCAGTGCATGGCACAGCGGCGGGACTTCGTCGTTCACGATCGCGGATGTGAGACCTCGCCCCGCGAGGCCGGAGTATTGGGCAGGAATCGGAAGTTCGGAAATCTTCTGGCTGCTCATGTCGACGCGGACTATCTTGTTCATGGAAGGACCCTCCTCTGAAGTAAGGGGAAACGGGGAAACGGGAAAGGAAAGGCGAAAGGAGCAAGACGAAAGGAACAAGACGAAAGGGAACCAAGCTTGCTCATGGTTTTCAGTCTCCGCTTTCTTTTCCCAAGCAGCCCGTCGCAGCGGGCGACAGACGAACACCTTGGCCACTGGCCCAATTATGCCACAGAGGGAAGCGCAATTCAAATTCCCTCTTCACCCCCTTTGAAGAGGCGAAAGGCAAAAGGGGAAAGGCGAGAGGCAAGAAGGGAAGAAGGGAAGAAGGAAGACGGTTCTCTCACCTATGTAAAGGGGAAAGAAAAATTAGGGACACGATGCGGCATCGTGTCCCCAATTTTTCCATTGTGCGAACAATTTGGCGACCACAGAATTGCGTGTCAATTCGCCAATTGCGGGACAGTCCCTGTTCTATGGCCTAAAGAACTCTGCCCGTAAACAGGGACAGTCCGCTTCACGGCGCAGCCGCAACCAGAAACCGGCGGGCTTATTCGGGGACACGATGCTGCATCGTGTCCCCGAATAAGCAATGATTGCGGCCCTTCGCTCGCAATGACTCCGGGTGTTATTGGAGCACCAGATCGGCTCGGCCGATTTCCTTCAAGTATTGCGGATACGCCTCGAACAAGGGCGCGATGGAGGGCAGCAGCTTGAGGATTTTGGGAATAGGGCCTTTGGCGACAATCTTCTTGGTGGTAAGCGCCTTGGCCAGATTAACTTTCCCATGCCAGAATTCGTGCGCCGTGTCTCCGTCAAGCGTGAAGGTCGCAACCGGCGTCCTTGATGAATCGTTGATGAGTACGTCCATGGGGTTAGTGGTCGCGTCGATCGTCAGAGTCAGTTCGGGATTCTTCCATACGAACTTGCAAATGATGTCGTTTTTTGCGAGCGCCTCGTGGACACCCTTGGCGACGGGGTCTCCCTCGGCAGCGCGCCTCGAGGCATTCTTGAAAAATCCACCCATTATTTCCGCCATTTCGTTCGCGTCTTTGAAGACTGTCATTGTGACTCCTCCTGAGTTAAGAACTCTGTTGCTGTTCCATTGGAATCGTGTTCGGGCGCGATGAATCGCGCCCCTACAAGATATCTTGATCCTGGCTGTAGAGGCGCAATTCATTGCGCCACGTCAACGAAAATAGGGGACACAATGCGGCATCGTGTCCCCTATTTTCCTTCTTGAGCGGGAAAATGTGGAATGTCTTCCTCACTCTGAGATTTATCCATGAAGGACACGAAGGCAATTCACTCGCTTACTTTCTCCCGGGCGAAACATGCCGCCCCAAGCGCGCCGATGATCTGAGGGTCTGTCCCGTCGGGAAATTTCTTGAAATCTACCTTCAATTTCTTCTCGAGCGAGTCGAGCACGCCGCGATTCTTGGCGACGCCTCCGGTTACAACCACGTCTTGC
>JACRIR010000011.1 GCA_016215705.1 Candidatus Poribacteria bacterium
CTGAAACAATCCGGAATGCACTGGAGCCTGCGCGGCGCAAACGCAATCATCGCACTTCGCTGTTGCATCGAATCCGGTCTGTTTGAGGACTACTGGGAATCTCGGCGTACCGCCTGAACCACTATTTATGTCGCACACCCAAAATATGAGGTGAAAGCCGGAGGGGCAAAGATGAAAGGCGAGAAAAGCTCGAAGCGTCTGAAATATGCCGTCGCTTCCGGAGTTAAGGAAGATGGGGGCGAATAGTGAGAGTGCGAAGTGGAAGAGTCGAGGACAGAAATCCTTTCGCTTATTCTCTCTCCTCGCCGCCTGCGAGTAGACCGAAAATCATACGTCTGAGCAGTGTCCTCTTGCGCACAAGCTTGGCGCCGCAGTTGTAACAGAGAGCAGTTTCGGCGGAAATGCGGGCTTCGCAATTCTGACAACGAATCGTCTCGTTCCCCATGTGTCCCAAGAGCCCGGCGATCTCCTCTCGCTGAAGGCTGTTTTCAAAGGAGAACATCGCGCCGACATAAATATTGTCGTCTCGGACCAACTCCTCCAGTTCCCTCTTTCGCTTGAACCACTTTACGTGACCTGCAACAAATACGTTACTCGGGTGAGATCGGCAAAATATCTGAATCTCAATGTCCCTGTTCAGAATGAAGAGCTTCCCGTGGGACTCCATGAATAAGTCGGAGTCCATCGGGCATATCTCCATGCATAATCCTCCAACCGACATATCAAGCAGTTTGGCAAATGCCACGCGCGTCGGTTTCCCTTTCTTCGCTCTGACGAAAAAGGTCAAATGAATCTCATCACCGAGAACCGGTCTCTCAGCGGAAACTTGAAGCGACATGTGCGGATTCTCCCGTCTTTCAATTCCTGTGCGTGGCACACCCTCACGAGACTGTCCAACAAACCCGACATAAGCAAGATGTCTTGTGTAGGGGCGCGCCGTGCCCCTACAACAATTGTCGGACAGATTCCCGTCTGCTGTTTGTAAGAAAAGCAAGGTCAATGCCAAAGCGTGCAGCCTTATCAAAATAGTGCAGTCTTATCAAAACGTATTGGCATTATTATGTTTACGCAAAACAGTCTTTTTCTCCAGGCATGCTATGTCTGCTTCACGTTTCGATGGCCCACTGCTTTTGTAGTCTGCGCGTTACAGTTCCGTAATTTCAGGCCGTTTTCTGTCCGGGCCGCCGATGAAATCATCCCTCTTGAGACTGCCCCACAATTCATGCTTTGACGCAATATTTGCCCATAGGGGCACGTTGCGCCGTGCCCCTACACACAGTTGCGGGACAGATTCCTTGGCTAGTCGCGCCATGCGTGGTCGGTCGCTTGAAAATCATTATCGCGTGTGGTAGCATTAGGTGTTCCACGTTGCTGAGTTTAGCAAAAGGGAGTAGGTGGTCGAGTCATGAAGTTCTATTCCTGTATCGCGAACGATCCCGACGGCGTCGAAATAAGCCCCCGGTCACTTTCACGCGTAAGCCAAGGGAAATATTGCGTTCCCGACTGCGTCGACTACGAAAGCAAGTTCAATCTCCCACGGAGAGTCAGGGCCAGAGAGATATTCGCCGGATGGAGCTGCCATAACTGCAAATTCCTCAAAGAAACCTCGAAGCCAAAAAAAAACTCTTGAATCTGCCCCGTTCTCGCCGATCCATTGAGACCGTAACCCGCTGTACCCTATCCCGGGAAGTTTCGGAAAGGCTTGGCGTTTCACAGCGTCATGCCGATAGGATTCTTGCAGAAGCGTTTTCTGCCCTCACCCATCATCTTCTCGCGCGGGAGGCAGTGAAACTCGAGGACTTCGGAAAGTTCGAGGTGAATCTCCGAAAAGGCTGGAACGGCAGGCATCCAGCCACCGGCCGCCGCGTCCTCATTCGCGACCGCCTCACTGTCGCGTTCAGGCCCGGTAAAGGGCTAAAGCGCCGCGTCGCCGGAAAATCCTCCTCCTCGTAAAGGGCATGTTCTGAATCTTCATGAACGCCAATAAGTTTATACCTTCTGACGGACCGAATGCGATTCTCGCCGCCGGGAAACTTCTTCGCGACCTCTTCGGCTTCTCCGATTTCCTGCCATTTCAGAAAGAGGTCATCGAAGGCATCATGCGCGGCGAAGATCTCCTCGTTGTGCTTCCCACGGGTTCCGGCAAGTCGCTTTGTTTCCAAATACCGGCGCTTCTCCGCAAGGGGCTGACTGTTGTCATCTCTCCTTTGATTGCGCTGATGAAGGATCAGGTAGACGCTCTTTGCGCGCGTCATCTGCCTGCGGCGTGTCTTCACAGTTCGCTGCGGCATTCGGAGAGCAAGCGGATTCTGGACGACGTAAGAGACGGCCGGCTGAAGTTGGTCTACGTCTCGCCAGAGCGGCTGCGCGACGGTTTTTTTCTTAACGCCGTTCTCGCCGCCTGCCAAAATCCGCCACTGTGGGTGGTCGATGAAGCCCATTGCATAACCGAGTGGGGACACGATTTCCGCACCGACTACATTAATATTCCTGACGCCCTCGATTTGATTTCAGGTGATTCGCAACTCGTAATGTTTACGGCAACCGCCACCCCCGTAGTTCGCGAGGATATTCTTCGGCAAATGCGTCGTGAATCCGCGCGCACTGTATGTGGCAGTTTCGATCGTTCCAACCTGTATCTCGGCTGTCGCCAGGCGTCGTCAAAGGCCGAGAAGCTGCGGACGCTCTCAGAGTTGCTCCGAAGAGCCGGCCCGGGGATCATATACACCGCAACTCGCAGGCAGTGTGAAGACGTCAACCGGTTCCTCCAGGAACTCGGCAAGAACAGCGACTTTTATCACGCGGGTCGCTTGGCCCATGAGCGCGCGGAAGTCCACGACAGGTTCATGACGAATGGAATCGAGGTCGTCTCGGCCACCAACGCTTTTGGCATGGGCGTGGACAAGTCCGACATTCGTTTCATTATCCATTACGCCCATCCCTCAAGCATCGACGCCTATTACCAGGAGATAGGGCGGGGAGGGCGCGACGGCGGCAGGTGCGATTGCATACTTCTCTTCTCGCGCTTCGACCGGAAAGTGCAGGAGCGGTTCATCATCGACTCGACGCCCGACGCCGACGCAGTCCAGGATTGTTTCAATGCCATTATGTCAGCCGTTAGCGACTCGCAAGGCGGTCACGGCTTGCGCGAGCTTGTCATCAAACGCGCTTTTCACGAGGAGCACCACGTGGAACTGTTCGAGATGGAGAAAGTGGGACTCCTGAGCCGGCGCACGGTCATGTGCGGCAGGGCTTCCGTCTACCTCCCGGGTGATCTCGGCAGGGCTCTCCGGTTATGCTCGCCCGAACAGATGAAAGTCCTCGTCGCGCTCGAAAAGAGCATCAGGCTTTCCCGAAAAGGTTTCGCCCAGTCAGTGGATTTGAATGCCTTCCGTCAAGAGCACTTTCCGGAGACCGGCCTTTTTGCCTTGGAGCAAACCCTCCTGCAAATGAACAGCCGCGGAATCATCGCATACCGTCCGGCCGACCGCAGCATTTACTATGAAGTCCGCGCCGATTCTATTCCGGATTCTGCCCGCCGAAGTATTGAAGAAAGCGTCTCCCTCCGTCGCGCCTTCAAGAACCGGCGCCTTAAAATGATGATCGAATACGGTTCCCTCCGCTCCTGTCTGCGCGAGTATCTCCTCACCGCTCTCGCAGATCCCACCCCAAAACCGGCATGCGGCTTCTGCGACAATTGCTTATGATTCAATGTACAGTCAAAAGCTCTTTTACCGGTTGACGTGCACGCTTTGCCATCCGCGTGCTCCGCGGCTGATGATTTATGCAGTTCGTTCCATTCGCGATTCGTGTTCCGGGAGTCTTTGTCCCACACCCTCGAGCATTTGGCCCGCGGGGGTCTGCGGTGTATAATAATAACAGCCGTCAAGTGCTTATGAACTCCCCCGGGCCGGCAAATTTGACGGTTGAATACCCGACAAAGTGCGCGGCTCAGGTGTTCAAGTCAGGAGTCACTGGGGTGGGAATAATTACCACCATTCCCGAGAAATGCAGGCGATGTTACACCTGTGTGAGGGAATGTCCGGCTAAGGCCATCAAAGTCGAACAAGGCCAGGCGACCGTCATCGAGACGCGCTGCATCGCGTGCGGCAACTGCATCAAAGTTTGCGCGAAGAAGGCCAAGAAGATCGCGGACAGCGCCGCCGAAGTCTTGCAGATGCTGCAAGGAAACAAGCGTGTTTTCGCGATCCTTGCGCCTTCCTTTCCTGCGGCCTTTGCTGAACACAGGCCCGGCCAAATCATCACTGCCATTCGTAGGCTCGGATTCGAGGAGGCCTGGATGGTTGCCTTCGGCGCCGAGCTTGTAAGTCGGGAGTACGCAAAGCTATTCAGGAAAATGAAGGAAAGCAGGAAGTTCGTGATCGCGAGCCCCTGCCCGGCCATCGTGTCCTTCATCGAACAGTATGCTCCCTCACTCGTCGATTATCTTGCGCCGATTGTTTCGCCCATGATTGCTACGGGCAGAGCTATCCGAAAAAGACATGGTTGCGACGCGCACGTTGTTTTCATTGGACCCTGCACGGCCAAGAAGGCCGAAATCCACGAGCCCTCCCTTGCAGGCGCTGTCGACAGCGTTCTCACTTTCGCTGAACTGGATAGAATGTTCGACAGTGGAGGCATTAAGGTGGCCGACTTGCCAAACAGCCGTCTTGATGGTCCACTTGCGTTCACGGGCGGTTCGTTTCCTCTTCCCGGAGGGTTAGTCAAGACCGCCGGCCTCGAGGCCGATATTCTCGAAAACGACATAATTTCCACTGAAGGCAAAGACCGCGTTCTCAGCGTGCTCAACGAGTTAGTGAAATCGCCGCGGCAAGCGCTCCTGGTTGACGCCCTTTTCTGCGAAGGTTGCATCAGCGGCCCCGTGATGAGGAATGAGCTTACCGTATTCGCACGGAAGCAGATAATAATCAACTTCATCGACGACCTGAGATTGAACGTTCTGCCTGAAGAAGCGAATGACGCAAGGAGAGAATTCGAGGACCTCGACCTCGGGCGTTCTTTTACCCCCAGATGTCTCCTGCTTTCTCAGCCCACAGAGGATGACATAAATCGAGTCCTTATGTCCATGAAGAAATACACGTTGGAGGACCAGCTCAATTGCGGCGCCTGCGGGTATCCGACCTGCCGCGAGAAAGCCATCGCCGTATTCCAGGGTCTGGCGGAAGCTGAAATGTGCCTGCCTTATCTGGTAGAAGAGCTTGAACTCACTTGCGGTGAATTGAAGAAGACCAACGAAGACCTTGCAAACGCCCAGGAGCGGCTGGCGCTCACGGAGCGGCTTGCCTCTCTCGGCCAGCTTTCCGCCGGTGTGGCGCACGAGATTAACAATCCGTTGGGGACAATACTCCTGTTCTCACATGCGCTCTCAAAACAGATCGAGCACCAGGACACCCGTCAAAAGGACCTTCAAATGATTGTAAGCGAGGCTACCCGCTGCAAGAGCATCGTGCGGGGCCTTCTGGATTTTGCCCGGCAGTCCCGGGTGTCGAAGGCGCCCACGAATCTGGCAGACCTCGTCAAGGATGTCGTATCGATTCTCAACACCGCGGCCGCATCCGCGAACGTGCGTCTATTATGTGACGTGCCGGCCGATCTGCCCAAGATGATGATCGATGGGGCCCAAATCAAACAGATGTTCATCAATATCGTTCAAAATGGAATCGATGCCATAGCCGGAATCGGCGAAGTGAGAATACAGGCGCGCCTGCTCGACAAAGGAAATTTCGTGGAAATCTCAGTCGAGGACAATGGCTGCGGCATCCCGCGCGAAAATCTCTCGAAGGTGTTTACGCCATTCTTCACGACCAAGAAGATGGGGAAGGGAACCGGCCTGGGTCTCGCGATTGCCTACGGTGTCGTTAAGATGCATTCCGGCGATATTTCAATCCAGAGCGAAGCGGGGAAAGGGACCACTGTCCTGGTAAGGCTGCCCGTCGGGAGACGAGAAGGGTAGGCGTGAGAGAATGTCGGAACAAGGCCCGCTGATCGTAATCGTCGACGATGACTTCGACTCCCTCGAGATCATAAGGAATATCCTCGAGCCGGCCGGTTATAAGACGTTGTGTTTTACCGAGCCGATGGAAGCGTTGCAGCACATGGCAATCGAAAAGCCTCGTCTTATTATTACGGACTTGATGATGAAATTTATCGACACTGGGTTTGCATTTTCCAGGCAGATAAGGTTCGATTCGCGTTTCAGCAACATACCCATCATTCTGATAACGGCCGCGTTCAGCCAACGCAGGTTTGCCGTACAACCACAAGACAAGAGGGGCCTCGAGAAGATGGGGATTGACGCTTTCTTTGACAAACCTGTCGATCCCGATGATCTCCTGGGAAAAGTTCAGGAACTCCTGGGTCAGAGCGGAAAGGAGCAGGGCAAATGAACGTCGAGAAGCCCCGAATCCTTGTCGTAGATGATGAATCCGGCATCCGGGAAGGATGTCGAATCAACCTCGAGATGGAAGGCTACGACGTCGACGTGGCCGAAGACGGCTTCGCCGGACTGAAGACTTTCAAGGAGCGAGGAAACTACGCCGTCGCCCTCATCGACCTCAAGATGCCCGGGATGGACGGTCTGGAGCTAATTGAGAAAATCAGAGAACTCGACCAGGACGTTGTCATGTTTGTGATCACCGCCTATGCGACGCTCGACACGGCGGTCGAAGCGACTAAGAAAGGCGCATACGGATACATAGCCAAGCCGTTCTCGCCGGACGAAATCTTCCTGCCCATCAAACGCGGAATCGAGAGCCGCAATCTTGCTCTCGAGACGAAAAGGCTCCGGCAGGAGCGCGAGAATCGTCTGCTCGAGGTGGCATTCGAAAGGTCAAAGAGCAACACCATAATCAGGTGCATGACTGACGGCGTTCTGGTAATTAACCGCGACAAACAAATCGTACTCAGGAACGAGGCGGCCCGCCGAATCATCCCCGGTTGCGAAAATCTGCCGCTTCCGGCGTCCCTCAGCGCCCTTGCCGATTTGCATGAGATAATTGACTTCTTGAATGAGACCGCAACTGCCGACTTCAAACCCGGCATTATTTCAAGAGAAGTCGCCATTGGTGAAACAATATTCATGGTGAACGTGAGCCCCGTCATGGAACAGGGTGTGGCGTCTTCCGCCGGCGCCGTCGCAGTGTTCCGCGACATCACGGAGCTCAAGAAGCTTGAGACCGCGAAGTCCATGTTTGTCAGCATGGTGGCGCACGAGGTGAAGAGACCGCTCGGAGTGATTGAGGGATACCTTAATCTGATCCTGAGCGGTAGGGCTGGAGAGGATGGGCAAAAGCAGAAGGAAATGCTTGAGCGTTCCCTCATCCGCGCCCGCACCCTTCGACAGATGGTGTCCGAATTGATGAACCTAACCGCCATGGAGACTGGCAATTTTGCAATCAAGCGAAATCCTCTGAATATCTCTACGGTCGTCAAAGAGGCCACTGACTCATGTCTTGACAAAGCGAAGGAGAAAGAGATAGACCTTTCATTAAGCGTCGAGGGTCCCGGCGGCCAGGACGTCGTTCTCGCCGACAAGAGCGCCATGTTCAGCGTATTTGCAAATCTTATCGACAATGCGATTAAATATACGCCGGAACGCGGCCATGTTGAAGTGCGGGTGGAAAATGCGGGGAATTATGTCAAGGTGACCGTCCGCGACGACGGTATCGGCATCGACGCCGGAGAGAAGGACAAAATCTTCGATGAGTTCTTCCGCGCCAGAAACAAGTACACCGCCAGGATTCCCGGCACGGGCCTGGGGCTCACTGTCGCAAAGCGCTTTGTCGGCCTGCACCAGGGCAAGATTACCGTTGAGAGCGCGCCGGCGCAAGGAAGCGTCTTTACGGTATTTCTGCCCATGTGGGAAGAGTGAGTGGAAGACATGATGGCAGAAACGCATCCCCTCAACATTCCGGAAGAGTTGAACAAACGCAGACAGATTCTCCTCAGAGAACTGAGGAAGCGGACGCTCTGGTTTGTTCAACTGCGTTGGTTTGTGCCGCCGAGCATCGTCGCAGTCGCTTTGATGGGATACCTGCTGGGTGTCGAGTTCGAAAAAGCGCCGCTCATAGCGGTCGCTGTGTTTATGCTCGCATACAACGCCATTCTCTATCTGTGGAGCCGAAACCTCGAGAAAGGTCCCGGATGGAAGACGCAAGACATCAAGCGATTCACGCACCTGCAGGTTGTCCTTGATTATTTCTCGATGTTTCTGCTTATCCACTTCACCGGTGGCATTGCGAGCCCTCTCGTATTCTTCTTCATCTTCCATGTTGTTTTCGCCTCGATACTCCTGCCGGCGGCATCCGCCTATTTCTTTGCGCTGTTGGCCGTGGCAGGAACGGTTCTCGTGGCAGCCGCAGAGAATTTCAACGTGCTCGCCCATTACGGCATCAGGTATCAAGGGCTTGACGTCAACCCCCTCCAGAATCCGTTCCATACCCTGCTCAACCTGGGCTTCTTCGCCGCATCTGTATTCATAACAGCCTATTCCACAACGGTAATCATGCCCATCTTCCGGAGAAGGATTCAGAATCTGGCCGAACTTTCTGATACCGTGGTGGCAATCAACAATCGGCTGAATGCCCTGTACACAATCACCAAATCGATCAGCTCTACGAGCCGTTTCCAGGCGGTTTTGGATATAGCCACCTCCGAGTTGGCTTCGGTGATGCAGGTTTTCGGCGTGTCAATCAAGCTTCTGAGCGAGGACGGCAAACAGCTCCACTATGCGTCAACCTATGGATTGCCCCCTGAATTCACGAAGGACAAGGTGGTCGATCTCGAAAAGAGTCCTCTTAACCGGCGCATCATCGAGGGCGAACCTTATGTAACGGGCAAGATTAACAGCGGCGAGCTGTTTCAGTATGGCGAGAACTTGACCGCGATAGGAGTCAAATCGGCTCTCTTCGTGCCTCTCGCGGTCGAAAGACGTGTCATAGGAATCATGGGCGCTTACAGCACGGAGACGGAGCGCTTCGGAGTCGATGAGCTTGATTTCTTCAGGCTCGCCGCCGGAATCGTGGCGGTCGCTCTTGAGAACGCGCACGCCTTTGAGTCCATCGAGAAACTGAACAAAGAGCGCCTTTGGTTCATGTTGCGGGTCGCTCACAACTTGCGGGCGCCCCTTACTTCCAGTCTCAGCATAATCAACATGATCCGTGAAGGCTTCATGGGCGAGATAACGGAAGAGCAGCGCCAATATCTTTGCCGGGTCACCGAGCGGGCTAAGGGTATGCTTGCCACGCTGAACGAACTCATGATCCTTGCAGAAACCAGAAGCCACAAGTCGCAAGCCAAAGGCGCGTCTGTCGACCTTGGCGCGGTCGCGAAGAGAATCAAGGGGACCTTCGAGCAAGAAGCAACACAAAAGGGGATCGCCTTCGCGGTTGACATTCCTGAGGACTTTCCGGCAATCAGTGGGGATACGGAAGCAATTGAGGAGATGTTCGAGAACCTGGTCTCAAACGGCATCAAATATACAAAGCCGGGTGGGAGGGTCAGCGTCGAATTCTCACGGGGAACAGCCGACACGGTTCAGATCAGGTTTGCCGACACCGGCATAGGGATTCCTCAGGACGCAATGCCGCGTCTGTTCACTGAATTCTTCCGAGCAGAGAACGCCAAGCAAGTCCAGGAAGTGGGAACTGGCCTGGGACTGGCTATCGTAAAAGATATTGTGATCCAGCATCAAGGACGGATCAACGTGGAAAGCGACGAGGGAAAGGGAACCACCTTTGTCGTGGTTTTTCCTTGTGCTCATGGCAAGGACCAACCGGCCCTGCGACCATCTGTCTAGGTCTTCGATGATAACGATGTGCTCGCTTGCGCAAGTCGTCCGCGAAGCAACGTCCTTGTCGAAGTTCCGCCGGAATCAAGGATGGAGACCAGACAAATCGTTGTTGACCATGATGCACAGAACACTGTCGACTTCTTGAATACTCGTCGTGATCATATGCGGCGCCTTATCCGGAAATGAAAAGAACGCAATGAATTGCGCCCTTACAGACATGAATCAAGAGATTCCGTAGGGGCGCGATTCATTGCGCCCGATGTATGCTGTCTGATTGCGGCTATGCCGCGCTGCCTACTCTTATCAATACGTATCCCATCCTTGCCGCCAACCGCACCTTCTCCTCCAGAGAATACCCCGCTGTCTGAGTTCACCGTGTCTGACAGATTTCCAAAGCGAGGCCAGTTCCGCTTCCGTGACGCCACGTTCGTTAATCAAACGCCGATTGACGGCCTCCGATTGCTCTGCCATGCGGGCAAGCCAAGCCCTCAGAGTGTCAGCTTTCAGCC
>JACRIR010000119.1 GCA_016215705.1 Candidatus Poribacteria bacterium
ACATCAGCCGGAAATGGACCATGCCCATCCGTGACTGGAAGGCGGCGCTCAACCGGTTTACCATCCAGTTCGAAGAGCGGATGCCGCAGGGTTAAGAGACGTTAAACGAAAACCCGTTTACACAAAATTCTGGACACCCCCAGAACATGCATTTTTTATCACGACGTTCTTTAGCTCGGGACATGTTTCAACACTCAAAAATTTCTTGGATGTCAAAAATCTCATGCCGGCACAAACCGTGCCGGTCATTGTCTTTTGTTGTTTTGATCGCCTGCTCTTTTCTGTTGCCATCAACTTTCGCTGCGGATAGCCGAACCCTGGTAGTAACGCCTGCCAAGAATGAACCTACGGAGCAGCGTGTAGCGCTCGTGATCGGTAACAGCGATTACAAATCCTCGCCGTTGCGCAACCCCGCCAACGATGCTGAGGCTATTGCTGGTGCACTCAGAAATCTCGGCTTTGCGGTCACGCTCAAACTCAACCAGGATCGCGAGGGGATGGCAAAAGCGATTCGCGAGTTCGGCAACCAGTTGAAGGGTGGCGGCACAGGACTTTTCTATTATGCCGGTCACGGCATGCAGGTTAACGGCAGGAACTTCCTCGTTCCCGTGGATGCAAACATCGAGAGCGAGGATGAGGTACCTTACCGTGGCGTGGATGCCAACGAGGTACTGGCCAAGATGGATTCGGCCAAGAACCGACTGAATATCATGATTCTCGATGCCTGTCGAAACAATCCTTTCTCGCGCAAGTTTCGCTCCGCCGCTCAGGGTTTGGCGCAGATGGAAGCGCCTTCTGGCACGCTCGTCTCCTTTGCTACGGCGCCCGGGTCAGTCGCCAGCGACGGTGCGGGTAAGAACGGCCTCTATACCCAACACTTGCTGGCGCATATCGCCACGCCGGGCCTACCTGTGGAGCAGCTTTTCAAGCAGGTACGGGTCGGCGTCACGCGCGAGACCAAGGACAAGCAGATCCCCTGGGAATCTTCCTCACTCAAGGGCGACTTCTATTTCAAGCCCGGCCCGATTCACGGTGTTGCGCCCGCCGATGCATTGTCAGTCGAGGTTGCTTACTGGGAGAGCATCAAGGACAGCACCAGCGCCGAGGACTACAAGGCCTATCTAAAAAAATATCCCAACGGCCAATTCGCCGATCTTGCCAAACGGCGCGCGGAGAACCCGCCCAAGCCCGTGACGGTTGCTTCCATCGTACCAATGCTCTTAAAGCCGCAACCCTCACCCGGCTCCATTGCAGTCAAGACTTGGGTGGAACCTGCTACCGCTATGGAGTTTATGTGGATTCCCAAGGGGTGCTACCAGATGGGTAGTCATGAGTCCGAAGCAGGCCGTGACAGTGATGAACGTCGTCACGAGGTCTGTGTCGAGGGTTACTGGCTTTCCAAATACGAGGTTACGAACAGCCAGTACCGGATGTTTCGCCCTTCCCACGACAGCGGGGAACATGTGGGGCATGCGCTCAATAATGGCCGTCAGCCAGTAGTTCGTATAAGTTGGCAGGAGGCAATGAAATTTGCCGTGTGGCTATCAAATAAGACTGGGAAAAAATTTCGTCTTCCAACTGAAGCTGAGTGGGAATATGCCGCGCGCGCAGGCACACAGACTATCTATTATTGGGGCGATGACCGTAGTTCGGCCTGTCGCAATGCCAATGTGGCGGATCAGGCAGCGAAAGTCGCTTTTAGGGATTGGATATGGGCTATTGACTGTAGCGACGGCTACATAGTTTCCGCTCCTGTTGGGAGTTTTCAGCCCAACGCCTATGGCCTTTATGACATCCTCGGTAACGTCAGAGAATGGACGGCTTCGCGCTATGAAGCGGATTATGGTGGCGAGGAACTTCGTGCCGATCTGGAAAGCAGAGATGCTCGTGTAGTTCGAGGTGGTTCTTGGGACAATGGGCTGGAGAGTGTACGAGTCGCTGACCGTGACAGGGCCACTCCAGATAACCGGTACTACACTTTGGGTTTCCGTCTCGTCAGGAGCCCTTGAGCGTCCGACGCGCGCGAGTTCGGAAGTCCTCCCTCACGTTTAATTCACGCACATCCACCGCCTGCCGTTTCTCAAACTTTTCGAGCGGCTAGAGCGGCAATATCGGTCTCCGCCTCGCTAGGCGCCTTAACCCACCTTGACGACAGGTCGCTTATAAGCGGGTGAGAGGAAAAGGTGTCAGGGGTGAACCTTTTCCAGAGAGGAAAAGGTGTCAGGAACCTTTTCCAGAATTCGGGTCGGCAAGTCCGTCATCCTGCTGCTACTGGCGTGGCGCTCGGGATGCTTAAAACCGGTTATAAATTGCGGGATTAAGTCCGCGCGCTTTGATTTTCCGGATGTCGTGGCGTATCCTGCGCGGCCTTGAAACCGTTCCAAACGGCCGCATACATCAACCGTGTTCATGCCGGAAGACATTCAGCAGATGATCGCCGCGGGTTTGCCCGGGGCGCGCGTCGAGGTCGTGGGCGACGGCCATCACTTCGAGGCCGTGGTCGTATCCGACGGGTTCGCCGGCAAGAACATGTTGCAGCGCCACCAGATGGTGTACCGCACCCTGGGGACGAAAATGGGCAACGAGATTCACGCGCTCTCCATCAAGGCGCTGGCGCCGGGCGAGTAGCCGGCGATATTCCGCAAACTGAATTAAGAGGTTGCAATCATGAACGTACAGGAC
>JACRIR010000005.1 GCA_016215705.1 Candidatus Poribacteria bacterium
GAAGACTTTGATTCGGGCGAGCCTGACGGCGTTTCCGTTTGGGCGCCGGGGCAGATAACGCTGGGGCCAAAAGCGGTTGTCACCGAGATCGACGCGCTGTATGTGTGGGCGCTTGCAGAGGACGGAAAGGGGAATATCTACGCAGGTACGGGTAATGACGGGAAGATATTCCGGATTGCTCCCGAAGGAAAATCCGAGGTTTTTGCGGACCTTGAGTTGCAGCAGGCGCTGGCGCTCGTGTTCGACAAGCAAGAGAACGTCGTCTACGCAAGCGGTTTCCCGGGCGGAAAAGTCTATTCGATCAACGGCAAGGGCGAGGTTTCCGATTATTTTGACACAGGCCAGAATTCCGTGTGGGCGCTCTCGCTGGGCGCCAAAGGCGCGCTCTTTGCCGCCACAGGTGATGAGGGTCGGATTTACAGAATCGAGGCGGGCGGCAAAGGCAGTCTGCTATATGATTCACCCGAGCGCCGCGTCTTGTCACTGGCCGTTGATCACGAGGGAAACCTCTACGCGGGAACGGAACAGAGCGGACTCATTTATAAGTTTGATACTAGCGGACGGCCGTTCGTCCTTTACGATACGGAGCTTGAGGAAGTCACGTCAATGACTTTGGATGACGAAGGAAATCTCTATGCCGTCTCTTCCCCGGGCGGGTTGTTTGCAAAGATTCCGCCGATAGCGCTTCCCTCTGTCCCGAGGCCTCCTCAGGATGCCTCCCAGGGAGGCGGCGCGCTGCTGATGGAGAGCGCGGCTCAGGCGCCACCAATGATGCCTGGCATGCCTGTCATCCCGACACCCAAGAAACGGACGTGCATAGTCTACAAGATTGCGAAGGATGGGACCGCATCAAAGTTCTGGACTTCGCCCGAAAAGCTGGTTTTTTCAATTGCTTTCAGCGGGGGCAATCTGCTGGCAGGCACAGGCGACGACGGAGTCATATACTCGGTCTCGCCGACGGGGGAGGCCGCGACGTATTATAAGTCCGATCAGAAACAAGCGCTCGACCTTCATCGCGCCGCCGACGGTTCGATCGCGGCATCACTCGGAAACAATGCGGGGATCGTGAGATTCAGTGGAGGCTACTCCGAGAAGGGCGTGTATATCTCGCCCGTTCACGATGCGACTGCTCAATCGCGGTGGGGAAAGATTTTCTGGGAAGCCGAAACGCCGTCTCAGGCGCATGCGTCATTTGCGACGCGCAGCGGTAACAGCGAGACGCCGGACGACACGTGGAGTGACTGGTCGAAGGAACACGCCGAGGGTTTCGTCTCGGAATCTCCGATGGCACGCTATATGCAATGGCGAGTGAAGTTAAGCTCTGCAAATCCGAGGCAAACACCGACCGTTCGCATTGTAACGGCAGCCTACCTCCAGGCCAATGTGGCGCCCGAAGTGAAGTCCGTAAAAGCTGAGACAGCGGGTGAAGGCCAGAAGGAGGGCGCCGCTGCCGGAGGAGGCGGCGACCTTGCCAAAGCGCTCAAGAGCCTTTCTTCGGGGGGAGCGCCGGGCTCCGAGGGAAAAGAGGGCGGCGCCGAAAAAGCGACGAAAGACGGCGTGAAGACGGCTCCTTCCTCGCACGAGACGAAGCTGAAAATCCGGTGGGAGGCCAAAGACGAAAACGGAGACACGCTTCAATATGAAGTCTATTTCAAGGGACTCGAGGAGACGCGGTGGAAACTCATAAAGGACGAGCTCAGCGTGACAAGTTATGAATGGGACACGCAAGCGGTTCCGGACGGTGAATACCATGTGAAGGTGATGGCAAGCGATTCGCCTGGTAATCCGGAGCAATCGGCGCTCAAGGCCGAGAGGGTGAGCGAATCGTTCACGATCGACAATACCGCGCCCGTGGCGGGACCTCTGAAAACAGCCCCTTCGAGCGCTGAAAGCGAGTATCAGATTTCTTCGGTGGTGTCTGACAATGTCAGCCCCGTGCGTTCCGCCCAATACAGCATTGACGCGGGTGATTGGATGACTACCTTCCCCGTTGACGGAATCTTTGATTCCCTTTCTGAGAAAGTGGAATTTTCAACGGGAAAACTCGAAAGGGGCGAGCACACCGTCGTGCTGAAAGTAACGGACTACTATGGGAACGTGGGCGCAGCCAAGTCTACATTCGTCGTCAAATAGGAGGAACCAGGGGAAGGGAACGGTTATTCGGTGACCATTCTCCCGCGCAGTTTGCCATGGACCCGAACGAAGAAGGAATAGACCGCATTCTGGTGGTCGACGATGACCCCATAAACGCGGAACTGCTGAAGACAAAGTTGACGTCTCTCGGCTACGTAGTCACGACCGCCCATAGCGCCGAGGAAGCGCTCGACGCCGACCGGAAGGCGCGCCCACACCTGATCCTGCTCGACGTTGTGCTTCCGGAAATGAGCGGCTTCGAGGCCTGCCGGAAGTTGAATGAGACTCACAAGGACAGCTATGTTCCCGTCATCCTCGTGACCTCGATGAATGACGTCACGAGTAAGATAAGGGGCCTCGAGAGCGGCGCGTACGACTACGTGACGAAGCCGTTCGACGCGCAGGAATTGCTCGCCCGGGTGCGCTCAGCCCTGCGCACAAAGAGGCTGTATGACGAACTCAGGGTGACCCGCGAGAAACTGATCGAGGCCGAGAAGCTTGCGGCCCTCGCGGAACTCACGATAACTCTCCATCACGAAATAAATAATCCCCTGCAAGCGATCGTGCTTTCGGCTGAGAACATGGCGGGTGACCTGCCTGAAGGCAAGGTGTCAAAGGATGACATCGACATAATCCTCAAGAGCTGCGCGAGGATCGATGAGGTCCTAAAGAGGATTGTGAACCTCAAGCGGGTGCGTTCGGCCAGATATCTCGGCCAAACCGACATGCTTGACCTCGACAAATCGATTTGATTGTCAGCGGAAGCCTTCCGATCGGCCCTACAGTTTTCTTTCCACCCGTTTCAGCAGAAGCGAGTTTGTCACCACCGAGACCGAGGAGAGCGCCATCGCAAGGCCGGCCCATCGCGGCTCGAGGAGTCCGAACGCGGCTATCGGGATGCCGAGAGTGTTGTATATCATGGCCCAGAACAGGTTCTGCTTCACCTTGCGGAGCGTGAATCTGCCGAGCCTTATTGCGCGGACAACGTCCGTCAAATCGCTTTTCACGAGCACGACGTCGCCGGTTTCCTTTGCTATGTCGGCGCCCGAGCCGATTGCTATTCCGATGTCGGCTTGGGCGAGCGCTGGGGCGTCGTTGATGCCGTCGCCGACCATGCCTACACGCAGCCTCTTCGCCTGATACTTCTTGATCGCATTGATCTTGTCCTCGGGCAAGACTTCCGCCTCGACCTCCTCGATGCCCAATTGTCCTGCGACCGCTTTTGCGACCCGGCTGTTGTCGCCCGTTATCATGCAGGTCTTCAGCCCCAGTTCTCGCAATTCACTCAGCATCCTCGTCGCGTTCTCTTTGGGAGTGTCAGCGAGCGCCACAAGTCCTTTCAACTCTCCGCCCGAAGCCACGTAGACGATGGTCTTCCCTTCCGACATCAATCGTTCGGCGTGCTCGACCGCTCGAGAGGTGTCAATGTTGAATCTTTCGAGCAGTCTCAGGCTGCCGACCGCTATTCTGACGCCATCCAACTCGCAGACAATTCCCTTCCCTCCGACTTCTTCGCAATTGGAACCGTGCAAGATTTCCAGGCCCCTTGAGCGGGCTTCCTCGGTGACGGCCTCGGCCAGCGGGTGCGAGGACCCGCTCTCTGCGGTCACTGCCAGGCGCAGAAGCCGGGCTCCGTCAAGGCCATCATCAAGTGCGACAACGTCGGTCACACGGGGCTTACCGAGCGTGAGGGTTCCGGTCTTGTCGAAAACAATGAGTTGCAGCCGCGATATGTTCTCGAGGACGGACGCTTTCTTAAAAAGTATGCCGCGCCCCAAACCGATACCGCTGCCGACCATGATGGCAGTCGGTGTCGCCAACCCGAGAGCGCACGGACACGCGATCACAAGCACCGCGATCGAGGCCGAAAGCGCAAGAATGAACGTGCTGCCACCCACAACGGGTTTACCGAGGCTGAGCCAGCCAACAAATGTCGCAACGGCAATGAGAACTACGGCAGGCACAAAATAGTTGGAAACCGTATCGGCAAACCGCTGAATAGGCGCCTTGTCACCTTGCGCTTCGTCCACCATGCGAACTATTTGAGAAAGCACGGTTTCCTTTCCGACGCGGGTTGCGCGGATTTTCAGGAGGCCCGTGCGATTGACCGTGGCGCCCGCCACTTCATCGCCCGGCTCCCGGTCAACAGGGATTGATTCACCGGTCAGCATGGATTCGTCGACGCTGGATGCGCCTTCGATTATTGCGCCGTCCACGGGAATCTTCTCACCCGGCTTCACCACGATGACGTCGCCGACATTGACTTCAGAGGCCGCGACCTCGCGCTCCTCGCCGTTTACGAGGATGCGCGCGCGATCTGCCTGCAATTCGAGAAGCTTGCGAAGCGCGCGACCGGCGCGCCCTTTCGCCCGCGCCTCGAGCATCTTTCCGAATCTCACAAAGCATATGAGCATGGCCGATGTCTCATAGAAGAGGTGGCCGGTCGGCATGGTCGAAGGGAAGAACGTCACCGTAACGCTATAGAGGTACGCAGCACTGATTCCCAGCGCGATGAGCACGTCCATATTGGCGGACTTGTTTTTCAAGGAATGGTAGGAGCCTGAATAAAAAGTGAGCCCGCCCGTGAATTGGAGCAATGTCGCCAGGGCGAACTGCGCGTACATGGTGGCGGGACTCATGGCGCCGGAGTACATGAGCGCCATTATCGGGATTGTCAACGTGACGCTGTAGAGCAGCCAGTAGAACTCGCTCCTGTCCTGGCGCTCGGCCTCTTCCTCCTTCTCTCGAGGAATGTAGCCAAGGTCACGAACGATTCTGAATATTCGGGCGCGGTCTATCTTTGACGGATCATACTCGATCGTCGCTTTTTCGGAGGCAAAATTGACGGCGACTGATTTGATTCCGGGCGCGGAACGGAGTCGGCCCTCGATGTTGCCTGCACAGCTAGCGCAGTGCATGCCGTCTATGCGAAAGACGAGCCGTCCTTCATCTGCTACGCTCTCCGGTCTGTGGCCATCCCGCGGACCATTCTCGAGTGTGCTACTCTCGAATTTCGCCTCATAACCGAGAGATTCGACTTTCCTTTCGATGGTCTGCGGGTCGAGCGCGCCGTCGGAATACTCGACCGCTAGTTTTTCGGTGGCAAAGTTCACACTGGCGGTCACCACGCCGTCGAGCCGGCCTACGCCTTTCTCAATGGTATTCGCGCACGTGGCGCACGTCATGCCCGAAATCTTGAATCGCGCCGTCTTCTTTGCCGGGGAAGCCCGCGCGGCAGGGAGAGAATCGTCGGACGGCGACTCCTCCGACTCCTCGTCGCCGGCACTCTCGGCGTCGACGTCTCCGCCTTCTCCATCCACTTCATAGCCTGCCTCAACGACGGCCTTCGCAATGCCGTCGGGGCTCTGTTTCGTCTCGTCGAAACGAACGGTCGCAGACTTTTGCGCGAGTGACACGTTGACCTCTTGCACACCGGACAGTTTCTTGAGGGCTTTCGTCACCGTCTGCACACAATGACTGCACGTCATTCCGCTGATGGAGAATGTCTTGGTTTGCATGTCCGCATCTCCTTCGTATCTTCTCGCACCGCCAAAGCGCAAAGATGGCAACGAAAAGAAGAGATCTGGGGAATAGATGTCACCGGCGTGTTGCCCGAATGAGATTGCGCTTCACCGTGCTGTCAAAATTGTCATTCTGAGGAGCGAAGCGACGAAGAATCTCTCATTTTCCTGCAAATTTGCGACCTATAGACAGAGATTCTTCGCTCCGCTCAGAATAACAAACGGCTATTACCATTTGGGCAACATGCCGTCACGAGTCAAAGAAGAAATCACTCGGATCGAATCGGACATCCTCCCCTTATTTTTTCGGCCTCTTCACGTCCTCAGACGGCACAATTGCCGTTATCGTCGGGGTCAGCTTCCCTTGTTTTCCGAAGAACCGGCCAAGCCACCGGGAAACCGTGAATCCGACGGCCAGACCCGCAACCGCTCCAATGCCTCCCCACAGGTCCCCCCGGAATGATTCGCTTCCGTAGAGGCCCACAATGGCCCCTGCGAAAAACGTGGTAAGCGGCACGATATATGCCAAGAGTGAGGCCCAGACAAGCTCACCCCCGCTAAGCTCAATTCGAACGCATTGATTCACCGACACACCCAGCGGGTCCGCCACCTCGATTATTCTCCTGGCGCCAAACGCGGGGACACAACTCGCGGATGCGCCGTTCTTGGTGGCGCTGCAGTGGGCGCACATGCTGCTCCGCGATACTTCGATGCGCGCGCGCCCGTCCCGTGCCTCGACCACTCTCCCAATTTCAGTTTCCATATGCAGACAAACCTCGGATCACGAGTTGCAAATGCACCCGAACGACGCGAATGAGAACCTGTCTTTCTCTATCCATATCTTAACTCATTTGGGGTGAACTCGACAACAGCAAAAGAGAGCCGACAAGAAAACCTGAACGCGACACAAGAGAGCTTGCCACAGGGCAGACAAGGCGAAAGGAGCAAGGAGAAAGGGGAAGGGAATGAATGAAACTGCAAAGAATGCAATGTAGAGGTGCTGTCGGGCATATGCGACAATCATCTGGCCGAGTGATCTGCCCTCGGCAGGAATCAGGTTCAGCGCCCTTTTCATCGGATCGACCAGCCTGTCAAAAGTAACAGAGTCAACGATGCCGGTACCGGGAAGACCTGCCACTATTTGAAACTCCTTGACAACTCGTTCCGTCGCCGGCCCGAAATCGCCGTCGATGGCCGTCCGAAAATTATGGAGCGCGAGCCATTCCTGGACAATGCGGACATCGGAGCCGCTATCGCGTCTTCTCTAAGAGCTGGTTATCGAAAGCTTGGCGTGCTCGGGCGCTACAGCGTTTGTTCTTTCGTTCATGGCGAAGCCCCTTCTGTCCTTCATTGGAGAGGCCTGGGGGCATGCACCTTTCGTCTTTCTCCTTTTCAGGATTCTCGATTCCTGGCGCTCCAATCATTTGTGAAGAACATTGCTGAGAGAACGACAGGAAGCGTGAAAGAGAACTGAGTTCCCCAGTCCTTTCTCGATTCCGCCCAGATTCTGCCGCTGAACTTCTCGATAACAAGTTGGCAGAATTGAAGACCTAGTCCGTGGCTGCGGCGCGCCGAGCGCAGACGCTCGACCTCAATCGCCGTATTCTCTTGAAACACGCGCGCCAGGACGTCGGACGGAATTACATCGCCGTCATCAAAGACATTAAAAAGCATATCCTTATCCCCTGCCTTGTAGTGTGCTGAGACCACGATTCGGCCGCCGGGGTGAGTATACCGGGCGGCATTGTCAAGCAAATTAAAGAAAACGCGATCGAGAAGGCTTCGTTCGACAATTATGTCGGGCTGTTCAGGCGGGAGATTCCACTCCAGCGTGACGCCTTCCTTTACCAGCAGCCGAAAATCGGCGCATACGGCCTCAATCACTGCATTGGGACGCACGCATTCGACGACGAGTTCTCGATCCCTTAACGCCGGCACACTGCGGATTGAGCGGACCATCTCGGACAAGCGGCGCTCACTGCGCTTGGCCGCCTTGAGCATGTCGCAGATACGTTCAAACGCAGAGTCCGTATGTCTCTCCAGTTCCATTTCCATCACATCGAGAGACGCCTTGATGACCTGAAGAGGCGACGCAAGGTCGTGGTATATCATGGATAAAGCCATGTCTCCGGCGTCAGACAGTTCTTCACTCTTGTCTGCCGCTTCAGTTTTTCCTTGTTCGCCGGCCCCCTTTACAATGCATATGACTTTCCGAAGTTTCCCGCAATCGTCGAATATAGGGAATACGGATTCGAGCCGCTGGCAGCGCTTTAGCACTTCAACACGGCCTATGTCATCGATTCCCATGCTGACAGCCTTGCTCGAACAACCATTGTTGCACGGGCTCAGGTTCAATCCTCGAAAGAGGCTGCACAGATCTTTATCGATCTGTTGTTTCTCATTGAGATTGAAGAATTTATGAAAGCTCGGGTTTGCATTTACAATGCGGAAATCGGTGTCAACAATAACGATGGCATCGGAGACGTGTTCAAAGAGAAACGTTGATTCCATGCGTAGACTCACCTCACTCTGCACATCGCCTGTAACTGGTTACAGGCTTTGGACTTTTGGATGACACGGGCGTCTTAAAGGGTAGTGGGAGCAGGATTGCCCGAGTTCTCACCCGGCCCCCGTTCTCCTCCGGACCGCTCGCCTTTTGCGGAGGCCAGTATGGCCCAGAGCTCGTTGAGATTCTCGAAGCTGCTTTTGTCCCTCTTCCCTACTTTCTCGACTGTTCCCAGGATTTTCGTCGGAACTGCCTCGTCTCGCCGGTAGATGTGAACTATGTAGCTTTCGACCATCATATCTTCGCCCTTTGAAGTAGAACTTGGTTAATCTCTCAAATGAGTTTCTTCTTAGTTACGAGATAATTATATCAGATGAGAGGTTACAGATAGGTTACAGATAGGTCACAGATTCGATTTTTTTGATTACCCGGATTATGAGACTTACCGTCAGGAAGTTTTCGTCAGGAGGGATTCGCGGACAGCCTCGGTCTCGCGGGAAGGCTGAACGTTGAGGCTTGCGGAGAGGATTTTTCTGCAGCGGTCATAAACTATTAGGGCTTCGGCTCTTAGGCCCAGTTGCAGATAGCAAATCATGATGCCCCGGTAGAACTCCTCGGTGAGGTCATCCACTTCCAGGCCTCGTTGATAGCAAGCCGCAGCTTTTTTCCACTGTTTGGCGCCTTCCCAATAATGCGCCAGTTTGTTGATGGACCGCAGGAATTTACTCTGCAATCTTTCCCGGGGGGAAAGTATCCACGGTTCGTCGTTTTCTCCCGCAAGAAACGGTCCACGGTAGATATCGATTGCAGTTTGAGTCATTTGAATAGCCTGCCTCACGTTGCGCTCATCTGAATCCTTCCGCCACATCGTCTCTGCTTGTGAGAGGAGGTTCTCGAAGGTCCATGCGTCCACCCAACAGCATCGTGGGTCCATTGTCAAGCGGCATTCACGAAGCTGAATAGCATCGTGGCGGCCGATAAGTTTTCGGAGGCGGTGCAATGTGGTCGCAAGAGATCGATGCGCCACGTCTCCGTCGGCCTCGGGCCAAAGGGTATCAGCCAGTTGCGCATCGCCTGTTCCTTTGTCAAACGCCCCAAAAGCAATCAACGCCATGAGCAAGGACAGCGGTCTTTGCTGGGCCTTTCTGGGGAATTTGACGGGAGTGTCATCCTTTGTCAGCATGAAGCGGCCGAGGGTGTAGATTTTGAGCGTCCATGGCCAGTTCTCCAGATGGATGGGGGGAGTTTCAGGAACAAGGCTGCGTTTCCTGATAATGTCTTTGACATATTCGATCTCGATTCCTGCTTCGAGCGCATGAACGCACAGTTCTGCCGCAATGGCGGGTCTGTCAACAAAAGCGCTCAGATATCCTCGTTCTCTCCCGATCTTTAGGGCTTTTTGCAGGGAGTCCAGGCCGGATATCTCGTCGCACTGCTCGAAGGCGAATTGCGCCTTGGTCCACAATGCGTTGAACTGCGCCTCCGGACTGGCGCTGCGGCGCGCATCCTTGAGAGCGCGAGCAAGATGTTCAGAGGCTTGCTGATGCTTTCCCTGCTCATGCGTGATGCAGGTCTTCACCAGATGAGACATTGCACTGAGGAAAGGAGACCCTGTCTCGACACCTGTCTTCAGGGCGAGGTCGGCTTGAAGCGAGGCTTCTTCTATATCGCCACGAAGCAGGGCTTCGCGAATGCCGACAAGGTGATGGTCGGACATGGCTTCGACGGACCAGATCACTTCACAGGCCGGGAACGGCTCGGCCACACCTCTCAGGGTGAGTGGTCCGATGTCACGGAGGGTATATCCGGTGCGCTGTCCGGCGAGCTTGTGCACCAGGCCGGCGGCAAGTATTTGGCCTCCATGAGCGCACTCGCACAACCTTTTTGCGATAAGCAATGATTTCCCGAAATAGCCGTCCTTTTCGGGCCATGGCTCACCCGCGTGCAGGCCGATGCGCACCGGCAGGTGATTTTCGCCGCTTGCCCGTTCATTTCGGAGGGAGGCTTCCTGCTGGATTCTTACCGAGCAGGCCAGGGCATCCAGGACATTCGGAAAGACGAGCATGAAACCATCGCCGAGATTCCTTAATTCCACGGGCTGACCGGCCGGTCGGGTCTGTCCCTGATACTCCTCGCGGACAATTTCGGAGTGCTCGCGCCACAATGTCCGGCTTTCGCCTTCGTTCAGCGTTTGGAACGACGGCGCCGGGTAGTCAACGTCCGTGAAGAGGAAGGTTACTATTCCGCTTTGAGTCTTTCGTTGCATAGACTTATGGCATCCTATCGGCGGCGGGCGCGAAGCGATTCAACCATTTCCAAGTGCTTGGGCATGCCGAGTTGACGGTACATAGCCACGGCCTCAGCCAAGAGAGAGCGCGCCTTCCCACGATCAGCCTTGCCGTTGCGCTCAATCAGCATGCGCGCGTACCATCGCCGAACTTCCGGTTGCTCGGTTCTAAAGGGAAGCTCGTGCGCCTGGCGAAGAGCGGTCTCGAAATGCTCTTCAGCTTTTTCCCACTGCCGCGCGGTCATCGCGGCTATGCCGGCAGTGGTCTGAACGAGCCCGGCGTAACATGGCCGCAACACGTTGCCGGTAGCGATTGCCTCCAATGCAAGGGGATAGAAATCCGAAGCCGCATCCCACTCGCCAAGCACGGCCAGTCCTTCGATTGCCGCATCGAGCAGCGACCATGAGTCGAGTGTATTCGGTTGCCCGGAGACGGGGAGAATATCCCTTCTTTCATTGAAGAGAGCCAATGCGGCGGCCTTGTCTCCGGAGTATGCCGTAAAAACAAAAAGAGAGCCGACACAGTGGCCGATCGTCATTCCCGGAATCTCGGATTCCACTCCCTTCTGAAAATTCCTTCGTGCGTCTTCCCATCGCCCGCGCCAGAATTGGGCAAGACCAAGGACCGTATAGTTGAATGCGATCCATCCTATGCCGATATTGAGGGATGACTCGAGATCGCTCTTGACGTGATTCTCAAACTGCTCCAAATCCCCGGTCACTGCCGCCTCCCGCCGGCATTCGATGCGGGCGCCGAACCAACGAGCGTCTTCATTGCCGGAGCGATTGGCAAGCGACTCCATTTCCGTCCAGACCCTTGCGGCATCAGCAATGAGCCCCGCCCGAAACAGACCTACCTGCGCATACGAGAGAGCGAGGGCGGCTCCGTAGAGATCACCGGCTGCCTGCATCAAGTCTGCTCCCTGCAAACCCGCCTCCGCTTCTTCCGGCCCTTGCCAATACATGTGGTGGAGCGCGCCTTTGCGGACAATAACGGGACCCAGGAGTTTCTTGTCGCCGGATTTTTCGGCGATCTCAAGCGCTCGCGCAAACGCGTCGTGCGCGGCGGCGTACCCCGCATTGGGCAGATAGCTGAGGACAAAACCCGTTGCGGCCAGTAAGAGACAGCGAGCCGGAATCTCCCGGTCACCGAGCGTTTCCAACCCGCGCTGAGCGATCTGGTAGGCTTCCGCCCATCTTTGCGCGCCCAACAATTGACTTGACATTTCTGCGCAGACCCCGCCCATTGCGTCAGAATCTCCGAGTTTTTCGTAAAGTGACAGAGCCTGGTTCCAATCGTCCAGGGCCTCCGGCAGCCTGCGCAGACTCCGAAGCGCAAACCCGCGTTTGTACAGGAGTTCGGCCCGGATTCGTGCCTGGTCTGCCGGCTGCAAAGAAAGGGCGGTTTCATAGAGCTCCAGGGCATTCTCAAAAGCCGTGGTTTCGAGCGCGCGGTCCCCGGCAAGCGAGAGATAGTAGACCGTCACCAAGGAGTTCGCCGCGGCGCCTGCCTGACAGAGATGGTGCGCCAAATCAGCCGCATGCTCCTTCAAAGCATGAGAGTGTACACGCTCGATTGCCTCAGCGACACGCAGGTGCATCCTTTGCCGCCGGGGGAAAGAAAGGCTTCCGAGAAGGGTTTGCCGAATCAGTTCATGCGAAAACGTGAACTGGGCATGAGAGGCCACCGGAGTCGAAGATATGAACTGAGCGCGTTCGGCGGACTCAACGGCGCCGAGCAGCGCCTCTTCATCAAGGTCCACCAATTCTCTGAGCAAGTCGAATCTGAAACTGCGGCCCACTACAGCGGCGACACCCAGCGCTTGCTGACATTCGTTGCTGACCCGTTTCAGACGTCGGCCTATGAGCCAGCGTATGCTGCGTGGCACTTCGAGTTCTTTGGGACCGAGGCCGGCGCGCCAATTACCCCTGCTGTCGAACAACTTCCCCTCTTCGCACAGGTCCCTGAACATTTCCTCCACAAAGTACGGGTTCCCCTCGGTCAGGTGGTATATGTGTCTCACGAAACCGGACGGCGGTTCGCTGGCGGTTCGAGCCCGAAGCATCGCGGACACTCCGGCTTCAGGAAGTCTTTTTAAAGTCGTCAGGTATGCGAGGCGCCGGCGGCGAAGGTCTTCCAGAACGTCGGCCAGCGAGTGGGCCACATCGAGGTCGACATCGCGATAGGTGCACACGATGAGGACGGACATCTCATGAAGCCTGGGCGCCAGATGGTGAAGCAGTTGCAGCCCTGCGCTCATGGCCCACTGGAGGTCTTCACTGATGAGAAGAAGCGGCTGGGTGCGCCCTCCGCGTTCCAAGAAGTCACATACGGCGTTGAACAGACATCTTTGCGCGTGCTCTGGCGGCAAATCCGCCGCCGGCGGAATCTCCGGAAAACGCTGGCGCAGTTCCGGCAACAGCCTCGAGATTTCCGGGGCGGCCTCTCCCAAAGCCTCAAGCAACACTTGTGGCTCCACATCTCTCGCGGCCGACTCAAGAATCTCGACGATCGCCGAATAAGGGGGCGCCCCCTCCTCTTCGTAGCAATGGCCGGTGAGAACGAGGAAACCGCGCCTGCGGGCCTCGCTTTCGAGTTCTTCCGCCAGCCGCGTCTTGCCGATTCCGGGTTCGCCGCCGATCATTACCAGGGCGCCGTGGCCACGGGCAGCCTCCTCGAGCAGACGCCGGAGATCGTCAAATTCGCTTTCACGGCCAATGAAAGGCGTGCGTTCCGCGAGAGTCGCCAAAGCAAAGGCGGCGGGAGTCTCCTCCCGCCGCCACTCGACTTCGTAGACTTTTCCTTCGTCGCGGAAACCTCTGAACTTGAAAAGACCTCGGTCAACAAGCCGGACTTGTTGCGCCCCGCTTACGAGGTCGCGGACGGTCTCGGAAACCATTATTTGCCCGCCCTGCGCGTATTCGCACAACTGTTTGGCGAGCACGATCGGCATCCCGAAGTAGTCTTCTCCTTCGTGGATCGGCTGGCCGGCGTGCAGGCTGATTCGAACGTTAAGCCTGCGCTTCTCCCCGTGTCGCCGATTGTGCCGATGCACGGCTTCCTGCATCGCAACGGAGGAGGCGACGGCGTTCCTGACACCATCGAACACCACCATCAGACCGTCGCCGAGGTTTCTTGGCTCGTGGCCGCCGCGCGCTTCGACGGCTTTGCGAAGAAGCTCAAAATGCGTCCGCCACAGGGCATTGGCTTCGTCGTCGCCCAGTCTCTCAATCTCGTCGGTTGAGCCCTCGATGTCCGTAAAGAGAACTGTGACTGTTCCGGCGCGCGAGTCGTCCATCCATTATCCTCAGTGAGAAATCCCGCATCGCGAATGGCACAAATGGGAGCAAATCACACGAACGGCTCCTTTTTCCCCGAACAACCTGTCACGACGAACCGCAGGGGCGAATTCATAGACGCAACAGACTCAAGACCCCACCATGACTGAAACACGAACCCTGCCTGCCGGAGAAAGAAAAGTAATAGTTATCTCTCCCTTTCCGTCGGGGTCCAGGATATCCAACTCCTCACTGGCGCCATAATACAATCTCGAGAAGAAGTGCACCGGGCGATTCTCTTGAATTGACTGGACAAGTTTCTGCCGCATTCTTTCCATCTGCGCGTCCGGCCACTGCTCCATATGATCAGCCTCGTCACCGAGCATCGCTCTTATGCCGGGAGAAAGGGTGTTGAGTCCTCCCGGCGTGATGAGAGTGTTGTATTCAGGATGCGATGCGACCGCGGCCGGTTGAGCGAAGAGTAAGTCCATCGCCTTAGTGGCATCGGTCTGCATTGTTACGCGATAATCCTCAAACTGTTCCAACGTCATGTTTACGCTTGGCATGGTATTCCTCCCTTGTGTGTTGGTTAAACCCACTGTGAATTGTGTGAGCTGCTTCCCTCCGCACTGTTGACAAGTGGAAGTGTTGTCAAGGCTGCTTGTGCGCGAGCAGGCGCTCACCCGACGCAGTCCCGCTTTCTCGCAGTCGTACAACCCGGCAACTTTGTCTCTGCGTGTCAGGAGGATGACGTGTTCCACCCGATTCCACTGCCTCTGCAAAGACACTTGCAGAGACACCGCCACCCTGGGTTTAGTGGATATCGGGATAGCAGAATTATATCATTCCTAAAATCGGTGTCAAGCTAAAAATTAAAGTGAGACAAGAACCCGAGACAACGGACTGTTTCGGATTGGACATAGGGCCGAATCCGAAGATTTCACAGCGTGGCATAGCCGCAGCTAAACCGCGTATATCGGGTGCGATTCATCGCCCCCCCCGTAAGCCCCCCAAGGACTTGACATGTATTGCCGTCGTAAAATACTATTGAGCGTGGATTTCGCTCGGAAATCCAAAGCCCCATCGGTCTCTGTGGGCGCAGGGACCGGACAACCAGATTCTGGGTTGCGCATTGCGGATTGTGCGGCGAGCATCTCTTGTAGTTTGAAACTGAAACTTGGAACCTGAAACCCGTCTTCTGAAGAGGCCCGATATGCGTGAAAGCGGCGGACTGAGCGTCTCAAGGTGGTCGTTGGGATTCCGGATTGCGGATTGCCGATTGCGGATTGGAAGAAGAAGGCAGTTAACCGGTCTATGCGCAGCCATTTTGGTTGTCATTCTCGCGGTTTGCGTGTCACGGCTCGCTTACTGCCAGGAAGCGGGCGCTGAGCAAGCAGATCCTGAGCGCGTTTGCCCTCTCGGCCCGCTTGCGGACAAATGGAAGGACTGGCCGCAGTCGCAGAATTTCAAGATTACACTCGAGTACCGGAACTATACGTCCTTCGAAGGCGAGTCGCGAGCCGACAGCCGCGATTCGATAAACGAAGGCCGCTTGAGGGTCGAATACGACAACTGCTTTCGCGACAATATGCGCGTCTATGTCAATGCGCTGCTCCAGGCCGATGACGACAAGTTCACGCACGGGTTCGTTGACGATCTCGAGGACGACGACGTGAGGCGCAACTACTTGAATTTCACCGAGGCGTTCCTCGATATGTACTTCGAGACCTCCGACCTGCGCCTCGGCAAACAGATAATCAATTGGGGGAAGGCCGACGCGTTCAATCCGACCGACAACGTTACTCCGACCGACTACTCGAACCTGCTCGATGACGAGGATATCGGAGTGGTCGCAGCCAACTACAGCTTCTATTGGAAAGATTGGAGCCTTCAACTGATCGGTGTCCCCGGCTTCACGCCGACACGGCTGCCTCCTCGAGGGACCCGCTTCTCGCTGATTCCGCCCGACTCGCCGCTCCCCGTCGAGGACCCTGATTTGCCCCCGAACACAATCGAGAACTCGCAGGTCGGCGCCCGACTCAAGACGTCGTATCGCGGATGGGATTTCTCCGCGAGCTACTATGACGGCGTGAAGGATATCCCGTCGCCCGACCTCCGTTTCAGCAAAATGTTCATTCCATTTCCGCCGTTTGCCCTTTCGATTCCTTCGACTATCGTACCCGTCTATAACCGGTTCCGCGCCTTCGGGGGCGATTTCGCGACCACCTTTGACAAGTGGGGTCTCCACGGCGAAGCCGCCCAGTTTATTTTCGACGGCGATATGCAAGACTCTTACTTTCAATACGTCCTGGGGTTCGACTACTCGAAGAGCGACATCATCCTTGACCACGACCTTTTCATCATTGTAGAATACATTGGCTTGGACGTGACCGACCAGGGCAAAGACATAAGCACGGGAACTCCGCTCGACAAGGTGCTGATGAGCGCATTCGCAACCAACATAAAATACGAGTTCACGGAATACACGAGGCTCGAGGTGAGGGGAATCGTGGATTTCTTCCAGGGTGACGACTACTATGTCCAGCCGCAGTTGATACACGAGATGACCGACAATTTCGAAATAACGCTCGGGCTGGATATCCTCGGGGGACCCGAGAACACCTTCTTCGGACAATTCAAGGACAACGACAGGATGTACGTGAAACTGAAATACACGTTCTAAGGCAGGTCCAAACCGCAAAGACGCAGAGAGCCCAAAGAAAAAGCAACAAAAGATGGAACATGAAGGCATAAATACGCGGGGTCTGCGACCCTTTGCGGTTCAAACACGATCTTTCCCACAATGAGGAGGAAGTCATGAGAATCCCAAAAACCATTGCAATAATCGCACTTTCCGTCATATTCACGGCTATCAGCCTTGTGGCGCGCTCAGAGCAACTCACAGGCCGGCAGATAATGGACCGGGAAGAAAAGCAGAACAAAGGAAACGACGAATACAACAAGATGTCGATGAAACTGATCAACGACCGCGGCCAGGAGCGCAACAGGAAAGTGGAATACTTCAGGAA
>JACRIR010000123.1 GCA_016215705.1 Candidatus Poribacteria bacterium
CTCGAGGAGAGAGGCAGGATTTACGTCACGGGCGGCACATATGACAATCCGATGGACGAGGACCATATTGCCCAAGCCCTGAGCGATCCGGATTGCTCGGTCGCCTCCGATATAGTCGGCGCAGACCTCAGGACTCCTAATCCTTGCGCCTATGGAACATTTCCGAAAGTGCTTGGCCGTATCGCTCGCGACCAGGGCGTAATGACGCAGGAGGAAGCCGTCCGCAAAATGACCTCGCTGCCCGCGAGCCAGATGGGGCTCAAGAATCGCGGTGTCATACGGAAAGACGCCTTTGCGGACATTACAGTATTCAAACGTGAGACGGTCATTGACCGCGCAAGTTTCGGCAATCCTTTCCAGCTTTCTGAGGGCATCGAGTACGTCCTTATCAATGGCAAGGTGGTGCTCGAAAAAGGCAAGTACGATGCCGGCGCGTTCGCGGGCAGGGTGATACGCAGAAAATAGGCGAAAGGCGAAAGGGAACGGTCCGATTCTGGATTTTAGATTTTAGATCACTGCTGTCCAAAACAAAGAGGCCTGAACCGCAGAGGGCGCGGAGGGGCGCAGAGGAAAACGGCAAAAGCCAATATCCTCAGCGAACTCTGCGAACTCTGCGGTTGATGATTTGTGCAAGTTGTTTCGCCTCTGCTGTTCATGACAAAGGGGTTTTCTGGTTTGTGCATGTCAGTGTTACTCAGTAGTGACAGGCTCTTTCGGGGATTCCTTAGGGAAAGGGAACTCTCTTTCCCCCTTTGTCAAAGGGGGAAAGAGGGGGATTTCTTAGTAGTAGTCCCATGCCTGGGTGGGGCCGCAATAAATACATTTCGGGAACGGCGACAGTAGTTCCAGAAGTTAAGAGGGACTTTTCTCCTACAGGAGCGCGCCCATTTCCTGAACAAGTTTCTGGCTGTTCTCGAAGATTTTCCCACCGTCTTTTGACGCTTCCTTTTTGAATTCATCGAGAAGATATTTCTGGTCGGCTGCGGTGAGTTCCTTGTCAACCATCGGATAGAAAACGTGGTCCTCCTTGTGGATATGGTGTCTGAGCAAGGAGACGTAAGCTGCCATGTCCTCCAGGATAATCGTGGCCTGTGGGTCCTGTCCTTCGGCGTAGCGGGTGAGAGATTGCGTGATCTCGGCGATGAGGTCGCGGCCACGGTCGTGCTGATACCTCAAAGAGTCGATTTGGGCGTCAATCTGGCCGTTTTTCCTCTGTGCCAGCCGCCCGAACATCAGGTATTCCTCTTTGTGGTGATGGAACTTGTCGGAGAACGTGCGCGCAAATTCGACTGCTTTCTCAAAGAACTCCTTCGGCGGTTTCTCACCGCTTTCCAATTTCTCCACTGCGAGGGAACAGCTCTCGAGGGCCTGCCGAATCAAATTGTGCTCGCTGACGAGTATTTCAGTCGGTTTCATTTGATGCTCCTCCTTTCTGGCAATAATCATGACCTCGACTGAGAAATTGGGCAAGAGCTTTCGTTTTCCGCAAAGTCTGTTATGATATGGGTTGACCATAAACCGTGAACCGGTTTTTCTAGGAGAACAAAATGAAGGTAGTCATACTTGGCGGGGGATTTGGAGGGGTTTACACGGCTCAGAATCTGAAATCATGTTGGCCTCTCGGAGAAAAGCTTGATGTCACTCTCATAAGCCGGTCGTCACACTTCGAGTTCAAGCCGCTCTTCCCGGAGGTTTTTGCCGGCCGTTTGAGTCCCGACCACGTCCGATTCCGGCTGCATGATTTGTGTCGCGCATGCCATGTGAAGATTGCGCAAATCACCGGCATCGACCCGAGGAAGAACGTCGTGAAAACGGACAAGGGCGACGTGAAATACGAATACCTCGTAATTGCGCTCGGCGGTCAGCCGGAATCCGTTCCTGTGACTCAAGGGGCAGAACTCTCTTTTTTTGAAAGTCTCGATGACGCCGTCAGGCTGAGAGACCGTGTTGCCGCGCTGGCCCGACAGATGAGAAGCGGCCGGACAAAGAGCCGCGCGCGAAATTCGGTAGTCATAATCGGAGCGGGGCCCACCGGAATCGAGATTGCTTCCGAAGCCTCATATCTGCTAGGAACGAATCGAGACAAACCGGCCGCGGCGTCTAAACGCCCGCGCGCAGATATATACCTCATAGAATTCGCTCCGCAAATCCTGCATGCATGGGGACAGGCATTGAGGGATGAGACTCGACGGATACTTGGGGAAGCCGGAGTGCATTTGCTCACAAGCACAAGAGTCAGCCGGATTGAGCGGGGACGCGTCTACCTGAATGGGGAACGCTCGATCTCTGCCGATGCCGTAGTGTGGGCCGGCGGATTAAGGGGGCTGCCGTTGTATCAATCGCTCGGTTCTCCATTGGACAGGTATGGCAGGTTCCGCGTGAACGCCCGTCTTCAATTGCCACGTCATGAGAACGTATTTGCGATGGGCGACGCAATAAACACCGCCGGGTTTCCCATGCCCATTCCGCAAAGCGCGCAGGCGGCGTTTCAGCAGGCTCATTGTGTCGCGGCCAACGTCCGCAGAAGCATCGCAGGCAAGGCGCTCAAAGAGTTTCGCTACTCGGAACTCGGCGTGGCCATGCCCGTCGGCGGCCGCCGCGCGGTTGCCCACATAGGCGGCTTGCCGATTGAGGGACACGTCGCATGGGCGCTCGAGAAAGCGCTGTTTACTGCAAGGGTCCCCGGGTTGGCAAATAAGTTGAAGCTATTTGATGGACTTGCGCTCGAGCCTCTTGAGCAGGAAGGCATGCGCTATCTTAAGGAAAAGGGCATCGAGTGGGAGTTTCTTCGGGAAAATGCTGAATAGTAATTTGAGCAGCCTCTGTATTGCACGCTGTCGATTTCTTGAAATTCTGTCACTCTTGTCCAAGACAGCAGAATCAAATCATCGAAAAAGCCTGTCACCATTGAGTAACGCTGACATGCACGAACCGGGAAACCTCTTTTTCATAAACGGCAAAGGAGAAAGAGCTTGCACAAATCATTAGCCGCAGAGTACACGGCGCAGCATAGCCGCAACCAAACCAATAGAGATTCTGGGAACACGAATGCTATGAATGCGAACCGAATGACACGAATGATGAAGAAGAAGCTTGGATCACGAATGTCACGAATTATGCGAATTACACGAATGAACTC
>JACRIR010000006.1 GCA_016215705.1 Candidatus Poribacteria bacterium
CCACTGCATCGCTGCCGGTGGGTGCGCATTCGGCCATAATAACGATCAGCGATCCGAATTCGACGAACAGCCCGCAGACGATATCGGTAAACCTGACGGTGTGGAAGCCGACCATCACCTTGAGCACAAGCGCGCTCTCGAGGACGGTACGATGGGGTCTGAATGCTACGAGCCAGACCTTCCAGGTTCGCAACAGCGGCACGGGGACGCTCTCGTACACGATAAGTGACAATGCCGACTGGCTGGCGTGTACCCCTGCGAGCGGGACGTCGACCACCGAGAACGACACGATCTCCGTCGTCTACACTACCTACGCGTTGGCAGTAGGCAACTATTCGGCCACTATCACGGTCACCGACGCGAATGCGACGAACAGTCCGCAGACGATATCGGTAAGCCTGGGCGTGGTGCTGCCGACGATAGCCCGCAGTCCGACGACGCTGGTTCCAGCATGTGTGCGAGGGCAGAATGCCGCGAGTCAGAGTTTCGAGGTGTGGAACACGGGATATGGCATACTCTCGTACACGATAACCGACAATGCTGCATGGCTGTCATGCAGCCCCGTAAGTGGCGACTCCCTGGGCGAACACGACACGATCAATGTCACATATATCACTTCCGCCCTGGCGCCAGGTAGATACACGGGCGTAATCTTCATAAAAGACGTCAACGCGACCAACACGCCGCAATATATTATTGTGACGTTGACTGTGTATTAGCGTTGCGCGCCGGGAATAACTTATAAGAAGTTTGTGGCGTGCTCCGTGGGGGCGGTTTGCGAACCGCCCCTACGAGAGACCGCATCGGCATCTCAGACACACAGGAATCGGCGCGAAGAATCAAGTCTGCAAAGCCCACCACCCGCTTCTTGTCAAAATCAGGTTGCACGCGCTTTCCATTCATGGTAGAATTATCTTTTGATTGAACGGGAGCTGACGGCCTTCAATCTTCAATCCTGGTCCAAAGAGAGGTAATTGAATGGCGAGACTTGATGATTTCAAAGGGTCGGACAAATACATAGTCGATGAGGATCTCGCAAAGGCGTTTCTAATAGCGAGAATACTTGGGAAACCACTACTGCTCGAGGGTGAGCCCGGTACGGGCAAGACAAAACTCGCGCAAGAGTATGCGCGGCACGCCGGTTTGCAGATATTCGAGTTTCCTGTCACGTCCGAAAGCAAAGTGTCACATCTCGTTTCGAGCTTTGACGACGTGCTGAGGCTAATGGACTCGCAGGCAATAATCGCGAACGCTCAGATGGAACGCGCGGGCCTGAAGACGCGGCTCGACCTCAAAGGCAGACACATAGACAACCTTCACAATTATGTGAGACTCGGGCCACTGGCTCAGGCCTATAAGGCGCCCAATTCGGTTCTCTTGATTGACGAGATCGACAAAGCTCCGCGAGAGTTTCCGAACAATCTCCTTTATGTCATCAATGACAGAAAAGTGGTTATTCCGGAAACGGGCGAAGTTATCGAGACGACGCTGGCAACCATGCCGACAATTGTAATTACCAGCAACCATGAACAAGACCTTCCCGCTCCTTTCATCAGAAGATGTGTTTACCACTACATTGAATTCCCGAACCAGAAACGGATGCGTGAAATAGTCCGGCTGCATCATCCGGATGCAAACGACACGCTGGTCGAATCGGCCATTACTATTTTCTATCAATTGAGAGACCTCGGGCTTCAAAGAAAGCCGTCCACAAGTGAGATCATCGATTGGCTGACCTATCTGAAGAGAGACGGCGACATATCCGCCGAGAAACTGGGTCATCTGGAAGGCTATCAAACGCTGGTCAAGCATAAGGATGACTTGCCCGTGCTCGAGGCAATCAAGAAGAACGGCATGGACTACGTTCGAGCGCCGCGAAGCGTCAAGTCTCCGTATTTGAATCGTTGATGAAGAAATGTTTACCAGTTTCCCTGAAACTTTGAGAGCTTTTGGCCTGCAGTCCGACGTGCGCACGCTCGGCGAATTGTACCACTGCATGTCACAGGGTTTAGCTGCCAGCCTCGGCGATCTCTTCGACATCGGCAAGATACTCATCGTTAAGCGCAAGCGAGAGGTCGCGCCTTACACGCTCGCCTTTTTCAATTATTTCCTCGGCGTCGAAACCAAGAACGCGAAGACTCTAGACGAGGCCGTCTTGAGTTCTGTCTCCTTCAATACCTGGCTAAACACTTTTCTCGAGCAGACCGGCAAATCAAAATGGGATTTCAATGAATCAGAGTTGGTCGACAAGTTTCTCGACGACGTTTTGAGGAGCAGTTCCGCCGAGGAAATCGCCCGAAAATTTTCCGGCAAGGATATACTGGGGAACGACGACCCGAACCGGGCGGATGATGGCGGAGGGGCGGGCGGGGGAAGGTCTCCGTTCGCAGATGCTTTTGCGGATTACCGGGACATCGATATCGAGGAAATACTCCGGAGAATGGAACAGGTTGCTCGCCAGCAGAAAGGGCCACACAGCGGCGGCAGTCACTGGATCGGAACAGACGGCATATCGCCCTATGGCCACGGGGGCAGGGCTGCAGGCGGTATCAGGATTGGCGGGCAAGGGAGAGGCAAGGGCGCGAGAAAGGTTCTGGGAGATCCGGAATACTATCCCGTCATGATCGATAAGGTTCTCACCGACGACATGATCGACGTCACTCTTGCATCGCTCAAGAACATCGCCGACTCGACAATAGATTTCAAACTGGACATTGAGAAGACAATCGAAGAGGGTGTCAAGAAGGCAGGGATATTCATTCCATACCTACGCCCGATAACGGACGACAGGATACAGGTCATCCTTCTGATTGACAATGGCGGCTTCTCCATGCGGCCGCATTCAAAGACCGTATCAGCGCTGTTTTTGAAGATGAAGAGAAGATTCACCCACGACTTGAAAATCTATTTCTTTCATAACTCGATCTATCATCGCGTTTACTCCGATGAGGCCAGACGCGATCCAGTTCCGATTGAGAAAATCCTGGATATGAACTCCGACCATCGGGTGTTCATCGTGGGTGACGCCGACATGGCGCCTCATGAATTGATGGCGAGGTACGGCTCGATCGAGCCGAGAGAAGAGACCGAGATTCCGAGCATAGAATATCTGCAGAGGATTGCGGCGAGATTCCGGAGAACCGTCTGGTTGAACCCGATACCCCAGAAATCGTGGCTGATCACAACAGCCGAGTACATAATCCGTGTCATGAAAATGTTCCCGCTTACACCCCACGGCATTGCGGATTCGGTTGACTACATGAACCACAAACTTCCGTCTCTCACACACCACATTGAATAAGGCGAGCGGGTGTCAGTCCTCTGCCCATCGCCTCGACAATCGGAGTTATTTCTTCCATCAACTTTCTGAACATTTCAAAGGTAAGGCTTTGAGCTCCGTCGCTCAGAGCTCTGTCGGGATCGGGATGCACCTCGATGAGCAGGCCGTCCGCCCCGGCCGCTACCGCCGCGCGCGCCATGGGGATGACCAGGTTGCGTTTGCCCGTCCCGTGACTTGGGTCCACAACCACCGGCAGATGTGTTTCCTGTTTAGCGACGGCGACTGCGCTCAGGTCGAGCGTATTGCGGGTCATTGTTTCGAACGAGCGGATTCCTCGCTCGCAGAGTATCACATTCGGGTTGCCGTGCGACAGTAGATACTCGGCGGACATCAGCCATTCCTCGATTGTGCAGGACATGCCCCGCTTCAAGAGAACCGGTTTTCCGCTTCGGGCGACCTCACACAAAAGAGGAGTGTTCTGCGCGTTGCGCGCGCCTATCTGGATGAGGTCGGCGCAGGATGCGACCGACTCGACATCGCCAACCGACAGGAGCTCCGTCACGACCGGCAGGCCAGTTGACTCTCTCGCGCGGGCCAAGCGTCGAAGTCCTTCATTGCCCCATCCCTGAAAGCTGTAGGGGGAAGTGCGCGGTTTGAATGCGCCGCCGCGAAGCATGTGCGCGCCTGATTGTTTCACGCTTCGCGCCGTCTCAACGATTTCCTCCTCGCCCTCGACACAGCAAGGGCCTGCTATCACGGTGAACAATGCGCTTCCGACGGGTATTCCCGCAACGTTCACCACCGTCGATCGGGGATGCCCTTCGCGGCTCGCGAGTCTGTAAGGTTTCGAGACCGCCGCGCCGCGCGGAACTTCTTCGAGTACGGCAAGGACTTCGGCGTCCTCCCCGGACAGACTTGGGTTGCCGGCGCTTCCTGTGGCTTGCTTCTTGAGCGTAATCGTCATATCCTCTCAACTCCTTCACTGTTCTCCAAGCTGGCAGCTATTCTTGTGGGACCAACGAACACACTTGCATATTCAAGGCATTTCCCGTGCGAACAAATTCGCACTTGCAGCCGAAAACAAAAAGGCCACGGACTCTTCTGAGCCCGTGGCCTCTGTTACTCTTTGCTCTCTAGAGGAAACTAACCAAGGCGAGCGGGCACAGAATACCACCAGCTAAAGTAAAATCGAAAATACTTTCTCGCCGATGACATTCTGTCGCTAACCTCGGTTTGTCCTCTGTGCGTCAAGTTATTGCAATCATTATACCACCATTTCCCGGAATGTCAAGTTCGATGAAGAGATGGAGAGGCGAGGTCACTGTGCGTGTTGACTTCTTCCATGAAGTTGATATAATCGAATTATGAGGAAACTCACACAAGTCGCCTCGTGGTACACTGTTTTCCTTTTGACTGCCGGCTTCTATGTCTCAGTTAATTCTCCTGATGTGTGGGTGAGAAGACACCTGCCTTCCGACTGTTGGGAAACATTCTTGACGGATTTTGACGACCGACTGCAGATTTACAATTGCCTGCGTCGGTACGGCCCACGGACGGTGATTGTTGGGCCTTCGTACGCCTGGCAGCTTGGCAGTTTTTCCGGCATATACAATCTGAGCATACTTGGCGCTAATCCGGCCGAAACGGCCAATGTGCTCCGGTACTGTCGCCAGGAGGACACTGTTTTATATATTTTTACGCTTAGAGAGGTGGCGCTCTTCAAAAGAGAGGCGAAATATTCAAGCTCTTGCGCCCTTACGAGACGCGCCGCTATCATGCGAAAGTCCATACGCTGCATGGTATTCGGCACGGACAACGCGCCATACAATCCGATACCGGAGGCGGACACGTCCGTATCGGAGGTGGAAATAGAGACATTTGCGAAAGCAATAGACTTGAGTAAAGTGAACGTCGTGCCCAAGAGGGCGATTTTCCGACTTAGAATATGCAGTGTGCCTCCGGAAGATATCACATTGCGTCCATTCCTTGAGCTTGCAGAACAACATCCCGGAATCGTTTTTGTCTTTCACCCGATGCTACCCCTAAATCGCGTCGCGGACGACACTTCGCTGGCGCATTCCATCAGCCGATGCCTTGAGTCGCAAGAAAGAATCAGGGAGCTTTTCTCTCAAAGCGACCTAAGGTTTGTTGACTTCTCTGATAGTGTTCCGGCCTCGATGTTCGGTGATTTCTATCACCTGCGTGACGATGGCAAGGAGCTGCTTCGTCAAGAGATATCCGCGTATTTATCCCACTTGTCTTGACTTTTCCTCGATTTCTGTGTTAGATTTGTTCTAAAATCGAATAAGGAATATATGCGCCAGAGCGGGGCGATAGAACTTATGGGGTTTAAACGATACAATTTATCTTCAAAAAATGAACAAAAGAATTTGCGAAATATGAACAACGATTCTGTCGAGAATACGAAGGTCGCAGCGCGGGGGAGTCGCAACCAGGATGCAATCGGAGAGTTGCTTCAGGTATTCTGGGGTCGCTACGGTTATCGCAAGCAGAGACTGGCGGCTGTGCTGACACGATTCGCGAAAAGACATTCCATTTACCGTTCTATTGCGCCTCCCGCTCATTGCTACATCGAACTGAACACGTACTGCAATCTGAAATGCCCATTGTGCCCGAGCGGATCAGGCAATATCGACCGCATTCCGAAAGCCATGGAGTGGGACATTTTCAGATTGATTGTGGATGATTTGGCAAAATTTCGCGTCAACTCCACGCTCAATATGTGGGGCGAGCCGCTGCTTAACCCGGAATTCATCCCCATGACTCGCTACGCGCATGAGAAAGGTTTGAGGAGTCTATCGTGCAACACCAATGGGAACATAGACAAGGATGAGGCGTGGTTCAGGGAACTGGTCCAGAGCGGACTCTCAAGCATTCTCATTGACATTGACGGCGCGGACGCAGAAACTTACGGCAAATATCGCAAGAGAGGTCGTTTCGAGCTTGTTCTGGATTTCTTCCGAAAACTGGGCGAAGCCAAGAAGAGCCTTCATTCAGATTTGCCGCATGTTATTGCGCTTACGGTTGTGAACCGATATAACCAGGATCAGCTTGACGACATCCGATCGCTCATTGAGTCGTTTGGAGTTACCGAATTAAGGACACGAAATATCGGCCACATCGGGATGATCCCTATTAAGGCAGGAATGTTCGCGGAATTCATGCAGACCAAATATCCCGAACAAAACCCTCAAGCTATTGATAAAGAAGGGATGGTCTGCTTTTATCCTTCCGTCAGTCCTCCTCAGCAGTTGATATGCGAATATTTGTGGGATGGACTGGCGATTGATGAATGCGGCAATTACGTGCCGTGCTGCAAAGAATACTCGACGACCTCAGTGCTCGGGAACGTTCGCGAGATAAGTCCGACCGAATTCTGGTTTTCGAGGACGATGGCCGAATTCCGCAAGAGAAACCTGCTCGATCCTCTTTCCATACCGCTTTGCGCAAAATGTTACTTCGTCTGTCATATACGTGGGTTCGTAAGCGAACCAGTGAGAAGATTTGGTCCCGCTTCCGGACCCGAGACCGATCGAAGGACTGAAAATCCTTCATGCTGAGTGTTGCTCATGTGCGGCATTGTAGCTACTATAAACGTGCGTGCTTCCGAAGCGTCAAGACGTCGGAGTCTGCAAGCCCTCAAGGAGCGAGGTCCTGATAGTGAAGGACAATGGACTTCGCCGGCGCAAAGCGTCTGGCTGGGGCATAGACGCCTATCGATCGTCGATCTGACGGATGCAGGGACTCAACCCATGCGCAATGAGGACAGCAGTATTCGGCTCGTATGCAACGGCGAAATATACAACTATCCTTCTCTGAAGACTGAATTGGAGGCTTTAGGGCACAAGTTTTATTCGCACAGCGATAGCGAAGCGATCATTCACGCATATGAACAGTGGGGCGAGGAGTTCGTCAGTCATCTCGAGGGTATGTTTGCGTTTGCGTTATGGGACGAACGAAACCAGAAGCTTTTTGCCGCGCGCGACAGAGTAGGAATCAAGCCGCTTTATTATTACTCCTCCGGTGATGCGCTTGCGCTCGCTTCTTCGGCAGGCGCGCTCTTGTGTTTTCTGAAGGACAAGCCGGCGCCGGAGCCTCTTTCCGTCGCATATGTGATGACGCTGGGCTACATTCCCTCGCCGTGGAGCGTTTGGCGGGGAGTAAGCAAGCTCGAGCCCGGGCATATCCTTGTCTGGCAAGCCAAGAAAGGCGCGCGGGTCTTACGGTACTGGGAGCCACCGCGCGAGATCGACAGTGACAGCCGGCCGGACCTCGAAGAGTGGCGTGATCTTTTCGCACAAGTGCTCTCGGAGCACTTATTGGCCGATGTTCCCCTTGGCTTTTTTCTCTCCGGCGGGCTCGACTCGTCCTCGATAGCCGCGGGACTGGGCGAGTCGGGCCACTCGTTACAGGCGTTGACTGTAAGCTTTCCAAGCGGCGGTTTGGATGAGTCGCCCATCGCCGAAGCCACGGCCAGACATCTCGGTCTTCCGCACCGGCGGATACCGCTGCAACTCGAGGACGTGAGTTCGCTTCTGCGCTCGGTCGCGCAAGCTTACGACGAACCGCAGGGATACAGCGCATTGCTTACCATGTATCTGATAACCAAGGCCGCGGCCATGGACTTCAAGGTGGTGTTGGCCGGTGACGGCGGCGACGAGGTCTTCGGTGGCTATACATGGTACGCAAACCTCGATGGGAAACCGAATCCGGCCGCCCATCTCACAAGAAGGGTGTTTCGTTCTTTTGTTTCCGGCGACGCAAAGCCGCTCATGCGGCAGCGCGCTGCGCGCGCATTCCAGAATGTATCACCGCTCCATCGACACGCTTGGCGTTTGTTCCCGAGGTTTTTACCGGAAGAAGCCGAGGCGCTTCTCAAACCGATGGGACTTCGGTTCAGCGATGAACAGATGCTTGCGCCGTTACGGAAGCACTTCATTTCTTCGCTCCCGCTCAAGCGCGCGCTTCAGAGGGTAGACCTTATGAGCTTCTGCTCGGATTCGATACTTGCGAAAGTGGATCGCGCAAGCATGGCGCATTCGCTCGAGGTGCGTGTGCCGTTTCTCGACCGGCGGGTAGTCGAGCGTTTCATCACGGCGCCCCTCAATCCACGTGAAGACTCCGAGAGCAAGCCGATTCTCAGGGATTATTTGCGACCGCGTGTTCCCTCTGCTGTGCTATCGGCGCCGAAGCAGGGCTTCAGCCTGCGCATTCTAGACGGGTTCGATTGGGATTCGGCCGTGGATGCGATTCAGAGTGGGCCTTGGCTAAGGGCCGGCTACTGGGACAACAACTGGAAGGCGCTCGTTCAGCCGGGTGTTCCTTATCGTGAGGCGCGAATATGGACTCTGCTAATGTTGACGCGATGGGGAGAGGCGTGGCTTTCGTAGTTCATTGACGTCAAGAACAAATGCAGCCATCCACAGTCAAAAAGCTTAGGGACCCGGAGGACAGGCCGTTCCCCGGCAAGTAAGGCGGTGTCTTAAACGTGCGAATCCTGGTAGCGGCGGCGTTCGAGGCAGGCTCGCAACACGCCCACACGATAAACACTGTGAAGATGGCTCAGGGATTCGCTTCGCTCGGGCACGGAGTCACAATTCTGTGTAAGCAGCCGCTCTCGGGCGAACTCAGGAGTGCAGGCCTTTCGGCGATGTACGGCGTGCCCGAGTCAATCAGATGGGTTCAGGGTCCTTTTCGGAAACTGCTGGGACGGCCTATCGGACTTCACTGGGATTTTGCGATTATTGCCCTCATGGCGGCGCTCAAGGCGCGTCCTGATTTCGTGTACGCCCGCAACTACATTCTGCCGTATTTGACATCGCTGTCAGGATGGCCGACAGTTGCCGAAACGCATGCGCATCCGGACAATGAAACGAAAGCTTTCCGGCGGATGTTGAAAGGGACGTCAAACAGGAATTTCAAGTTGCTTGTGACTATTTCCGAAAGCCTTGCAGAGGCATACCGGGCGCGAGGGGTATTGCCGGAGAAAATAATTGTGTTGCCGGACGCGGCCGACACGGAGCTTTTCCGCCGGCCCGCGCAGTTGCCAACGAGTCCGTACAATGGAAAGAAGCCAGTCGTTGCATATGCGGGTCACCTATACGACTACAAGGGAATCCCGACTGTTCTGGAAGCGGCGGCAATGCTGCCTGATGTTCAGTTCCATTTTGTCGGGGGGTTTCCCGAGGATATCAAGCGCCAAAAGGAAAGGGCGAAGTCGTTTGGGGCCCACAACGTTTGTTTTCACGGCATGAAGCCGCACCGTGAGGTTCCGTCATATCTCTGGCATGCCGATGTGTTGTTACTGCCGCCATCGGCCGACCATCCGAGTTCGCAGTGGACAAGCCCTGTGAAATTGGGTGAGTACCTGGCTTCCGGCACACCCGTTGTAGCCTCATCTATCCCGGCGCTCAAGGATTTGCTTTCAGATGATGAAGTGAGATTTGCGGTTCCGGATAATGCGCGCGCTCTTGCGGAGGCGATAAGATATGTGCTCGATGATTGTCAGTACTCCGGTTCTCTCAGTCGGGCCGGTACGAAGAAAGCTGAGGCTCTTTCGATAGGGGAAAGAGCGAGGAGAATACTGGAACGCGCGTATGTCTCACAAGAAAGTATACATCAATAGGAGATTGGCTTTCTATGGCGCGCCTGGCGCCAGCTCTCAGTTCTGGGGGAATCATTGGGAGAATCAGGACTGGCGAGCGTGGCTCGATGGATCGAAGAGCGGCGCATTGGGTCATCCGGAGGAGTTATTCGCCAGATATCTCCCGAAAGAAGGTAGAATACTCGAGGCCGGCTGCGGGCTTGGACAGATTGTTGTAGCTTTGAGGGCACGCGGGTATGACGCTGAAGGGGTGGAGTTCAGCGAGAAGACGGTATCAATGGTCAAACAGTATCTGGGCGAATGCCCGATACAGGTCGGCGACGTGAGGAATCTCGATTATCCGGACAATCATTTTTCCGCATACATTTCGCTCGGCGTGATGGAACACTTCGAGCAGGGACCGGAACCAATATTGAAGGAAGCATACAGAGTGCTGAGAGACAGCGGATATGCGCTCATTTCTGTCCCGCGGATTCATTCTATCCGGAAAGTGAAGACATGGCTGGGTTTCTATTCGGGCGCACCGGCGGGCGACTTCTATCAGTACGCCTTCGAGGGAGGCGATTTCGAGGATATTCTGAGGAAAGAAGGATTCTCAGTCGAACACCGTCATTACTATGGTTCAGTCAAGGGCATCAAGGATGAGGTCGCATTGTTCAATTTTTTCTACAAGCGAAACCGAATATCCCCCGAGATGCTGGACAGGATCGAGAGAAGCCGACTGCTGAATCGGTTGGCTTCGCATATGGTTCTTTTTGTCGCTCGAAAGAGACTCTGAGGGAATGGAGAATACGAAGCCAAAATTGATGCTTCTTTTTACTCGCGGCGTATCGCTACAGGTTTGGGATTCCATCGGGATGCTCGAACGCGAAATCGAACTTTATCGGCGTCTTTTACCCCATCTGTCGCGGATCAGCTTCCTGACATATGGAGATGACAGCGAACTTAGATATCAACCTCTGCTCGACGGCATAAAGATCATTCCAAACAGCCGGCGGCTCACGCCGACACGGTTCAGCATTGTTGCGCCGTTCCTGTTCCGCAAGGAGTTTCGCGATGCCGACATTGTAAAGACCAACCAGTTGGACGGCGCATGGACCGGGGTGATTGCCAAGCTGTTTTTTCGGAAAAAACTTATTGTCAGATGCGGCTATCTCAGATCGTTCACGTACCAGAAGCTTTTCGGTGATAACTGGCACACGCATTGGGCTTTTCTCCTGGAGAAGTTATCTTTCAAGTTGGCTGACGCATGCATCGTATCAGCGTCGAGCCATAGCACATATTTGAGTAAGGTTCATAAGATTCCGGAGAGGAAAGTTCTCGTGGTCCCCAACGCAATTGACACCAAGATTTTTTGTCCTCTGCCGACGGTTGAAAGGGAGAAGGGTTTAGTATGTTATGTCGGCAGACTCGCTCCGGAGAAGAACCTCGATCTTCTTTTCGACGCCGCTGCCGGTCTCCCGGGCATCAAGCTTCTCATCATCGGCAATGGCCCGCTTAGAGCAATGCTCGAGAGGAAAGCGACAGACAACAAGCTCGATGTCGAGTTTCACTCGCGTATGCCGAACCATGAGCTTCCTCAATTTCTGAACCGAGCTTGTATGTACGCTCAGCCCTCGTCATATGAGGGATGTCCGAAGACGCTGCTCGAGGCGATGTCCTGCGGGCTGCCAGTAATCGGCACGGACGTTGAAGGTATCAGCGACATCATTTGCCATCGCGAGAACGGCGTTTTGTGTGACAAATCCGTACAAGGCATAAGGGATGCGATCCTGAGTATGCTTGGAGATGATACAATGGCTGAACATATGGGCAAAAAGGCCCGTCAATATGTGACTGAATATCATTCCATCGACCGCATAGTGCAAAAGGAGTTGGAAATCATACGGATGCTTTATGGGCAGCAGAAGAGCGAGATTGAGCGATGATACCGGCCAGGTGGCGACACATGATGCTCATAAGAGTACTCCGGCGCGCTGCGGCCAGTGCGCTCGACAACAACAAAGCGTCCGGCGACGGAGAGGACAGTATACGTTCGGTTGTTGAACTAGTGGATGAGCTTCGAACGATCGTAGCGAGAGTTGAAAGTACTGTTTCAGGGAAGGAAGGTCGTTCCGCCGTCATCCCCATCATGAAGTCATTGCTGAGTCTGGACAATGAGCTCTACAAGGCCATTTCCGTCGGTGCGTGCAAATATGACAACGGGATACATCCCAAGCACCGCCTAATGAAGTACCACGAATTCTTTTGCAAGAATGTAGGCACTGAAGATACTGTCCTCGACATAGGCTGCGGCAACGGGTTCCTGACGAGTGATGTTGCCAAATGCACCAGTGGGCGGGTTGTCGGCATTGACATGAACCGGGGAAACATCGACTTCGCCAAGAAGCATTACCATGCAGACAACATAGAATATATATACGGCGACGTGAATACCGACATCAAGCCCGGCCATTTCGACATAGTCATTCTTTCAAACGTGCTTGAACATCTGTCCAATCGCGTCGGGTTTCTGAGGCAGGTTCGAGAAAAGGTTTCCCCTTCAGAATTCCTGCTTCGTGTGCCCATGTATGAACGCGAATGGATGGTTCCCCTGAAGCAGGAATTGGGGATAGACTACCTGCTTGATGCAACGCATGAAATCGAGTACACGCAGGAACAGTTTTTCGAGGAGCTTAAGGCAGCCGGACTCGTTCCCGAGGCATGGGAAATCCGGTGGGGGGAGATTTGGTGTTGCGCGACGCCAGAGTAAGGCGAAAGGCGATAAAAGGCTTGGGGAAAAAGGTGAAACGGGGAAAAGGTAAAGAAGGAACGCGAGAGTCGTGGGTCACGAGTTTCGGGCCTCGGGTCAACATAAGCGAATGAAGATACGAATCTATGAAATGGAACGTCATTCTGAGCGAAGCGAAGAATCTCAATCCAAAATCCAAAAACATGGATTCCCGCTTTCGCGGGAATGACAAGAACAGCTTGATCTAAAGCATGTCGCAACCTAAAGTCAGCGTTGTCATGGGCGTATATAATGGAGCGAGATTCCTGCGCGAAGCGGTGCAGAGCATTCTCGACCAGACGTTCAAAGACTTTGAGTTTTTGATCGTAAATGATGGCTCGACCGACGTGACTGCGCGAATACTGAAGGAATTTTGCGACCCGCGCATCAAGGTCATAGAAAACACACGCAACGAAGGGCTAACGCGCAGCCTGATCAAAGGCTGCGGCATTGCGCGCGGCGAATATATCGCGCGCATGGACGCCGACGACATCAGCTATCCCATGCGGCTTCAGAAGCAGGTCGAGTTTCTCGAAGCTAACGCCGATTACTCGGTTGCCGGCACTCAGTTTCACTTTGTCGACAGCTCCGGGAAGCGGCGGCAGACTTCCGGAATGCCGTATCTGACGGAAGAAATCAGGCAGGTCTTGAGCCGGACGCAGTCGCCAGTCGCTCATGGCTCCGTAATGTTTGTGCGACACCACATTTTGGAATGCGGCGGGTATCGCGAAGTTTTCCGGTACGCGCAGGATTACGACCTGTGGCTGCGGGTTATGGAGAAACACAAGATCACCAATCTGAAAGAGGTGCTGTATGGACTTCGGTTTCACCGCGAATCTACGACCCAACAGAAGTCTTACTATCAACTTTTGTTCGGGGAACTTGCGCGCCGGTTCGCCGAGATGCGGGGGGAAACAGGTTCCGACCCGTTGATGCGCGGCGAAGTCGAGCAAGTGCGGCAGGAGATCGAATCCTGGTGGCCCGATGGAATAATTCAGAAGGGCAGGATACGTTCCGACAGCGCCTTGCGCCTTGCGCACGAATTGGTCCGTTGGGCGAAACTCTCCGACGTACTCTTGCTGTGGCTGAAATCGGTGGGGAATAGCCCGCTAAACAAGGAGGCATGGCGATTCCTCGTATCGAAAGAGTTGCGCCAGCGCTTGAGCGACACGATCAAGAGGAGATTGTGAATGTGTCCGATGAGAATTCACCTGGTCTATCTTGATCCCTTTTCCATATATCCTCCGCATTACAGCGTGGGGGTGGGCAGTGTAGCGGCGGTCCTTAAGCGCGAAGGGCATGAGGTCTCGCTCAGCTATGTGAGGAATGACCGTGACGCGGAGGACTTTTGTCGATTCGTCGAGCAAACACGTCCGCGGGTTGTGGCGTTTTCCTCGATGTCGTCCATGTTTCCGTGGGTGAAGAAGCTCGCGCCAATGGTCAAGCGCGTCGCGCCGGGAGCCTTTACCGTATGCGGGGGAGTCCATCCGACGCTCGAGCCCGCTTGCCTCGGGGAAACCGACGGCCTGGATGCGATATGTAGAGGCGAGGGGGAATATCCGTTCCTCAATCTACTCGAGGCCTTAGAGAAAGGCCAAGACCACTCACGCACAGAGAGTTTTTGGTGTAAGGCGCAAGGCGAAGTTACGCGGAATCCGCTCGGGCCACTGGTCGCAGACCTGGACGAGTTGCCTTTCCCTGACCGGGAAGTGTTTGATTATGAGAAGATATGTGCTCCGGGAAACTCGGTTCGCCGATGCGGTATTCCCGATAAACGCGCGGGAGAATTTCTGTTTACACGCGGCTGCCCATTCGACTGCGCATTCTGTTCCAATCGCGCCTTGCGTGATCTTTACCCTGGAAAATATGTGCGTTTCCGCAGCGTCGACAAGGCAATCGAAGAACTTCATTCGATGATTGACAGATACAAACTGGAGGTCATCCTGCTGCATGACGACATCATAACGCTCAACAAGAAATGGTTCTACGATTTCTTCACGCGGTATGCCAACTCGATATGCTTGCCCTTCGTGTGTAACAGCAGGGTGGGCACATGCGACGAAGATATGATGCGACTCCTGAAAGAGGCCGGCTGCCACTTGCTTGTATTTGGCGTCGAATCAGGGAACGATTACATTCGGAACCGTGTGCTCAAGAAAGGGCTAGCAAGAGAGAAGATAATCGAGACGTTCGCGCTGGCTCATAGACACGGGATACAGACGCTTTCGCAGAACATCGTAGGAATCCCTGGAGAGACTCCTCGCCGGTTCATTGACACTATCAACCTCAATGCGGACCTTGAGCCGAATATCCCGTGCATCGGAATATTTCATCCATACCCGGGGACCGAACTGGGAAAGCTGTGCGTCGAGAGAAAACTCATCAAGAACGATGAGATCAGTTTCGTCGAGCGGACTGACACTGCACTTGAGCTACCGGGATTTCGGGCCAATCATATCCGGTACTATCATGATAACTTCCTTCATCTGGTGAAGCGAAGGGCAAGGGGGAAGACAAGGGGATTGTTTTCTCCGGAAAGGCTGATTCCACCGTATCCAATCTTTGCCGGAATCATCCGGCGCCACGAGGAAGGTCAAAGGGAGGCATCTCCGGGACCTTTCGGGAGAACCAGGTGGGCGTTGCGCGCGGTGCTCGGAGAAAGGCTCTATGCAAGGCTCCGCAGTGTGCGCCGAAAAATCCTTCGGAACGCCGGAAGCGACGGAACATGAACTTTCTCGCAGGGAAAAAGCTGGTTAACCTCGTCCTTGTGAACGTGTCGCGGAGACTCGGGCTTCGGCGCTCGCTGGGCCGTCCATTCTTTATGCTCATCGATCCCTGTAACTTCTGCAATCTGCGATGCCCGCTTTGCATCTCAGTTTTGGAGAAAGGGAACTTCGGAGAGGGATTCATGCCTATCGCGTTGTATCGTGAGGCGCTCGAATACTTCGGTCCATATCTAACGCACTTGAACCTCTACAACTGGGGCGAGCCCTTTCTCAACAAGCACATCTACGAAATGATAAGGCTGGCGAAGGGCTATGATATCCATGTCACGATTTCAAGCAACCTCAATGCGGGCGAACCCGCAGAAATTGTGGATTCGGGACTGGATGTCCTGGTATGCTCTCTGGACGGCGCAACGCAGGCAACTTACGAAAAATACAGGGTGAAAGGAAACCTGGAACGCGCACTGGCAAGAGCCCGTCAGATTGTGAGGCTGAGGAAAGAAAAAGGTGTGTCCAAACCACTGCTGATCTGGCAATACCTTCTCTTTGAGCATAACAAGGACGAACTCGAGATGGCGAGAGGATTAGCCGAGCAAGGGGGATTTGACAATTTTGTTTCCGGGCCGGGGCACGTATGGGTCGAACACCCCGTGATTAAGCCGGTGAGCGGCGAGCTCAGCAGGAACGAGAAGGGGTCGCTGCAA
>JACRIR010000007.1 GCA_016215705.1 Candidatus Poribacteria bacterium
TATTGTTTCCTCTGAAGCTGGACATGAACCCGAGAACGACGCTGGCCACGATTCCACCCGGATTTGCAGCATTGCTCTCGTTGATTGTGCTTTTGACCGTTGTGGCATCTGTTCCGTGGGTTCTGAAGCGGTCTCGCGAGACGGCTTTCGGGATGCTTTGGTTTCTGGTCGTGTTTGCCCCCATGAGCAATATCATCCCCATATTCCCTGACGTCGCCGGCCGCGAGCTGTTCACGCCCATTCATTTTCTGTACCTTCCCTCGATAGGAATATTTCTCTGCGCAGGGATCGGGTTGAGAACTTTGGACAGAAGGCGAAAAGCGACAGGAAAAAAGCGAAGGGGAAACGATATCGAGGTTTACAGCGCGGTACACATCGAGCAGCGGTTCTTCCGCGCGAGTGCGATGGGGTGTATCACTTGCGTGGTGGCCATCTTCTGTGTACTCTCGATCCGCCGCAACACAATATGGGAAAACGATACCAGACTTTTCGAGTACATGACGCGGATGCACCCTGAGAACGCGGGCGCGCGTGTCAACCTTGGGAACGCCTACCTTGGCGCGGGCAGAGAATTTGATGCGCTGAAAGAATTCAAGGAGGCCGTCCGTCTTGACCCGAACCTGGCCCAAGCGCACAACGCGCTCGGTTTGGCTTATCTCAACATGGGGTCTGCCAGCGAGGCTATAGTGGAACTCCGCAAGAACACAGAACTCGATCCATCCAATTCCGGCGCATTCTCGAATCTGGCGGTCGCGTATGTGCAAAAAGGGATGCTTCCCGAAGCGATAGCGGCGGGTATGAACGCTATCGAAAGGGCGCCGACCAGTTCCGAGACGCATACGAATATGGGGCTTATTTACATGGAAGCGCGAAAGCTCGATGAAGCTCAAAAAGAGCTTGAACTTGCGCTCGATTTCAACCGTGGTGATGCAGAGGCATACAATGCGCTGGGAGCGCTGCATTTCTACCGGAAAGATTATGCGAAGGCTCGTTGGAACTGGGAACAGGCCCTTCGCATCAGGCCCGATCTTCAGGAGGCTCGCGAGAATCTGGAAAGCCTGGAAAAGAAGGCCGGTGAGCGGGATTGACAAGGATTCAGGGAAAAGAAGAAAAAAGAAGAAGAGACTTTCTTAACCACGGATTGACACGGATTAACACGGATTTTGGAAAAGAAGAAGAAGAAGAAGAAGAAAGAAAAGAAGAAGAGGTGGATCACGAATGTCACAAATCGCGCAAGGCGCGAGACGAATTACACGAATAGAGCAGAACACGAATCCGGGGAGAAGAAGAAGGGACTTTCTTAACCACGGATTGACACGGATTAGCACGGATTTTGGAAAAGAAGAAGAAGAAGAAGAAGAAAGAAAAGAAGAAGAGGTGGATCAAGACCGTGAGTAGTACAGGAACTGGGAGCATGACGAGCGATATGGATTCACGTTTTCGCGGGAATGACATAGGCGACCAAGTTGACAGGCTCGTTCCACTGCTTTTCATTATTGGCCTTGTATTCCTGAGCAATCTGAACGCGCTTACAGCGGGTTTTGTTTGGGATGACAGAGCCCTTATCATTGATAATGCGCTTATCAAGCGGCCGGACTCAATTCTGTTGTTTTTCAAGCAGCCGTTTCTTGGGATGTACTACCGGCCCGTGGTCATGATCTCTTTCGCCGTGGAATATGCGATATGGGGCCTGAGACCATTCGGGTTTCATCTGACAAACCTTCTGCTTCATGCCGCAAACGCGCTGCTTGTGTTCGGGCTCCTCAAGGACGTGACTCGCAACCGGCAAACCGCGCTGCTCGCAGCACTGCTTTTTGCCGCACACCCGGCGCACAAAGGCGTGGTTGCCGTTCCAGATCGGACGGGCGTTCTTTCGGCTTTTTTCATGCTGATGTCGCTCTTCTTGTATGTCAAGCACCGCTATCTGACAAACGCGAGTCGGCCCGAGAATTTTTCGCGATTGTTGGATGCAGAGGGCGCAGTCCCGCCGAGGCGGGATACCCCCACAAAGGGGCATCTAGGTTGTCGAATATGGGGCCGGGGAACAAATCGTGGTCCCCTGCTTTTATTCGCGGCTTCAGTAATTTCGGCCGGCCTCGGCTTCTTCTCGAAGGAAGAGGTAATTGCGCTTCCACTTGTCATAGTATTGGTCGACGTGCTCATTCTCGAAGAAGGCATTTTGAATCCTTCCCGCTGCGCCAAAGACGGGGCAGTTGCCAATTTGCTCGCACAATCGGGGCGAGAACAGGATGGGGATACTGTGCGTAAGGGCGACCCGGTGAGCCGCCCCTTCAGAACGCTTACGATCAGGCTGCAGAATCTACGAAGCAACGTACTCAGGTGTATTCCTTTCTTTTTGGTCGCGGCCATTTATTTGTGGGTCCGGGCGCATGTTGTCGGCGCCGGGTCAGGCGGACTCGTTTCTGCCTTTTTGATCGAGCCGGCGAGGAGACTTATCACGATTCCAGCGGTACTGGCCGATTACTTACTTCTTCTCCTGTTTCCATTCAAGCTGGATTATGAGCCGCGCACAGCTCTTGCGACTTCGATATTCGAGCCGCGAATACTGATTTCCGGTCTTTTTTTGCTTGCACTTTTTGCCTCGATCCCACATCTGGCCCGAAAGAATAGGGGCGCCCTTTTTGGCATCCTTTGGTATCTGATTGTCTTTATCCCGATGAGTAATATTTTGCCAATATATCCTGAGGCGGCGGATAGCATTCTGTTCACTCCGATCCATTTCTTATATTTGCCGTCCATCGGTGTTTTTCTTCTTGCCGCAAAAGGGATGGGATGGATTCTTCGCGCAGTCTCGAGGGAACGCCGGGCGGCTATTCTTCCGTTCTGCTTCGTTCTCTTTGCTTTTTCAATTCTGTCGGCGAGCCGAAATGCGGTTTGGAAAGATGAGGTCAGCCTCTACCGCTACATTCTGGGGATGCATCCGGAAAACCATAGGATGCACGCGAATCTGGGCAATGTGTATCTTGAACGGGGCCAAGTGGATGCGGCGATAGCCGAGCTTGACTGCGCTGTGGCTTTCGCTCCGGATGTGGCATGGTATCGCAACAGTCTCGCACTTGCGTATCAGGCGAAGGGCCAGCCCGAGAAAGCAACCCGGCAGTTTTTGGAAAGTTTGCGGCTCAATCCGGGGTCGGAAATGGTTTACACGAATCTGTCGGCAGTATACAGGTCGCAGGGAAGACTTCCTGAGGCGATAAGCGCCGGCAAGAAGGCAATTATGCTCAATCCATCGAGCGCAGCCGCTCATGTGAATCTGGCTCTGACATACAAAGACGCAGGTGCTTTTGCCGAGGCGGAACAACAGTTTGCGACGGCGCTTCGTCTTGACCCTGGTTCGCCGGAAGCTCATAATGGGCTTGGCATTGTTTATGCTTCTCAAAGAAACTACCGGGAAGCCCGAGAAGAGTGGGAAACGGCGCTTCGCCTGCGTCCCGACATGCCCGAAGCTCGCGAGAATCTGGAGAGGCTGAAGGCTATGGGGCTCTGAAGGCCGGGCATAAACCATTCAGCCGTAGTGAATTCCGTAACAACTGCGCATAGGTCTTGCTCTTCACCTCATATGGGTCGAGCGCATTCTAGAATTCGACCCTAGTTGATGGAACACGATCGGACAGGCCCGTGACTCGTGTCTGTCCCTGACGGAGATTGAACCAGATATGGCGTGGGAAAGTGTCAAAAATGGCGTTGTCAGACGGTGTACGCTGGAGGACGGCACAGCGGTCGTTGCGTTCATAAAGGGTGGAGGCGGGACGGAAGAGCTCAGTTTCTGCGCTGACACGAGTGATATCGAGAACATCGGGTCTGAATCCCAGAAATTGGGGAATCTTTCTGATTTCATTGAACGTCTTCGGCCGGAGGACCTCATAGATATATGTTGCCTGGCGGACAAGCTATCGAAGGCAGTGTGAGCACAGGGAAAGGCCCAATGAGGAACGAAGAGCTGACAGAGAGTATAGTGGAAAGCATCGTCACACTGCCGACGATTCCGTCGATTGTCACCGCGCTCAACACCGTGATTGCGGTGCCAAACTCATCGGCTGTGGATGTCGCAAACATTATTTCGCGCGATCCTTCTACGGCCACGAAAGTGCTCAGGCTTGCGAACTCTGCGTATTACGGATTGCGGAGCAAAGTGAGCACGATAAACCATGCCGTGACAATGCTGGGATTCAACATTGTGCGCAATCTGGTACTGACGGCGTCAATCTTGAACGTTTCCACAGGCGCGAATATAGCAGGTTTGTTCGAGCGTGAGAAATTCTGGCATCACTCGCTTGGGGTAGGCGTTACGGCGCGGATTGTGGCAAGAGAGGCATTCCCCGAGATGCGTCGCCAGTCTGATGAGTTTTTTATTTGCGGCTTATTGCACGACCTTGGGAAGATCATTTTGTTGCAGCACTTACAGCCAAAATTCGAGGAAGCTCTCTTACTCAGCCGGGATCAGGCCCTGCCTTTGTACGAGGCTGAGAAAATCTCAATCGGTTGCACTCATGCGGACGTGGGTGGCCTTTTGGCGAAGCGGTGGAACCTCTCGAAAGAGATCATAGCGGCCGTGGCATACCATCACGATCCGGCAGAGGCGTGGCAAGAACAATACCGGTATGTGGCCGTGACGCATCTTTCCGATTTTATTGCGCGCGCGAAGGAGATAGGTGTCGGAGGCGGCGCCAATCCGCGTCTTGCGCGAGAGGCATGGGACGCCGTGGGCCTGAGCAAACAGAAGATTTCAGCGATACTTACCGAAATAGATAACTCTTTGAATTTACAAGAGTTGCAGATGACCCCATAGATACTCTTGAGTTTTCTCCCGATTCCCTGTAGAATTGTGTTAAAGAAAACGTTGAGCCATGCCGATATATATACCGGACAGTGGACTGAAGGTGAAGTGAATCGCTTGGTGACGAGGGGGTGAATCGAGTGGACATAAGCAGGATAGACGGAGTCCATGAGCCGTCCCTGAATCAACCTCGCCAGGAAGAGCAACGCCGGCGCAACGTCGAAGAAGTGCGCGCAAGCGACGGGGTGAATATTTCGGCCGAAGCGCAGAAGGCGGCGGAAGTGGCTCGATTGGTTTCACTCGCCAAGAAGATTCCTGACATCAGAGAGGACAAAGTGGCTGAAGCCAAAGAGCGGGTAGACTCCCAGCCTTCACAAGACCAGGCCGTCAACCGCACGGTTGCGCAACGCCTATTGGATGATCTGCTGTAGTATCCGGTTGTGTAAATCTGCATCATAGCGCACTGCCGTATGATTTTCTTCCGTTTATCTGTGTGACAGTTCGGATGTTGAGCGTTTGATTATATCCGGCAGCGATTCGAGCAGAACATCGCCGACTATTTTCAGTGAACGCGGACTCACGTTCTCGATGGAGTCAGCGGGGCTGTGCCAGTACTCGTTGGTCCGAGAGGCGGGGCCATAGTGAAAGTCTATTATATCGAGGGCCGGGACGCCGTGTTTAAGGAAGGGGACATGGTCGTCCTGGATAGATTCGGGATTATCAGTGAAATATGCCGTATAGCCCAGCTTTCTTGCCTTGTCCCATACGAGTTTTCTGAGCCATGACGTTGAGAGCAATTCCACCTCGAGTGACAGATGCGCATCGCCTACCATGTCGAGCAGGATCATGGCCCTCACTTTTGATATCTCTCCGGATTCCGTCAAACGGCTGACCATGTGCCGGCTGCCGTAGAGGCTGTCGGCAGCGGACCATCTCACAAGGGCTTCTTCACCATCGAGGAAGACAAGCCATATCGTTGCCGGATTCTTGCGCGCAGGCAGTATTCGCGCGAGTTCCAATAACACAGCCACCCCGGACGCCCCGTCATTAGCGCCGACAAAAGGAAACTCTTTGATGAGTTTCGTGTCGTAGTGAGCGCCTATTATGATGATCGAGTCGGCCGGGCCGGGAATGACTCCCACCATATTTTTCATTTGTTTCAGTCCGAGGGGAGTATGGGAAACAAAGGGCTGTTCGCGCACATCGAGTCCGCTGCGCGCCAAAGCGTCCATGATATATGCTTGCGCCTGGCTTGAACCGGGACTGTCAGGAGGTCGGGGGCCGATTTCGACTAGCGCGTGCAGATGCGAGAATGCGCGGGCGGCATCAAAGGAAGCGGACGAGTTGTCAGCCACGCAGACGGCGGCGAAAAGCAAGCAACATCCGACAATAAGATGTCCTCCGAGACGCTTCACATTGCCCTCAGGGCTGCAATTCGTTCCTGCGTGGAGGGGTGGGTGGAGAACATATTGTTGAGAAAGCTTGCGTGTTCACGAAGCGGGTTTATTATATACAGGTGCGCAGTGCTCTTGTTTGCAACCTCGAGCGGCTCGGTGTCTGCATCGAGTTTTGCGAGCGCGCTTGCCAGTCCCTCGGGGTAACGAGTGAGGAAAGCGCCATGGGCATCGGCAAGCAACTCGCGTCGCCGTGAAACGGCAAGGCGGAGCAGTTGCGCGATAATAGGCGCCAGAATCGCCATGACGATTGCCAGCACTAATATGATGGCCTGTGCCTGCCCGCCGCCGCGTCCGCCTGAGCGGTCTCTTCTTCTGCTCCTTCGGGGCGCGTACCAGAAGGTTCTGAACATCCAATCGCTCAAGAGCGCAACTACACCCACGAGAACGACGGCAACCGAGCCGAGGAGTGTGTCGTAGTTCTTGATGTGAGACATCTCATGAGCAAGCACGCCTTCGATTTCGCGCCGATTCAACTTTTGCAGCAAACCTGTCGTTACAGCAATGACTGCATGCTCCGGATTTCTGCCGGTTGCAAAGGCGTTGGGGGCGGTGTCCTCGATGACATAGAGTTTCGGCTGTGGAATGCCGGCGGCTATGGAGAGGCCTTCGACGGTGTTCTTGAGAAACAGATGTTCTTCGCGTGTCGCGGGGCGGGCGGCGCTCATTCTGAGGATTATCTTATCGCTGTTGTAATAGCCTATGAGTGGGCCGAGAGTCGCAAACACGAGTGCAAGGGGCAGCGCGACTATCCTGGCGCCGGGGGCGACTTCCTCAAAAAGCAGCGCAAGTGTGAAAATGAGGATAATGAAGAACGCACATAACGCTACCGATTTGCGGCGGTTCGAGCTCATTTGTTCGTAGATATTGGAGGAAGACGGGAGGAGAAGCACGAGCACGGGGATGAAGAGGAAAAGAACAAGGAACGTGATGATGATTCTGTTTGCGGTAATCCATTCAGGCAGACTGTTCATTCTGTCGTCTCTCAACCGCAAAGACGCAAAGAAATCTCTATTTCCACTGAAGATGACGGGATTTCTTTTTTCTTCGCGCCCTTTGCGTCTCTACGGCTAATGTCCTCCTCTTTTTCAATCGAATTTGACGCGCACAGCCTCGCGCTCGGCCGGAACAGTGATCTCGAACATATCCTGCGGTCCGAAGTTGAAGATTCCCGCTATGATGTTGGTGGGGAATTTTTCGCGAAGGATGTTGTATTGCATGACATTATCGTTATAGAACTGCCGCGCGTAAGCTATTTTCCCTTCGGTTCCGGCCAGTTCTTCCTGGAGCATCATGAAGTTCTGGTTCGCCTTCAGTTCGGGATAGCTCTCGGCCACGGCGAAAAGAGTTTTCAGGGCGCCGGTGAGTTGATTCTCGGCCTGGCCCTGGTCCTTCACGCTCGAGGCCCCGATTGCGCGCGCACGAGCTTCGGTTACTTTCTCGAACACGTCGCGCTCGTGCTTTGCGTATCCTTTCACGGTCTCGACGAGATTGGGGATAAGATCGTATCTCCTCTTGAGTTGCACGTCGATTTGCGCCCAAGCGTTCTTTATGCGGTTGCGCAACGTGACCAGGCGGTTGTACGCCAAGACAACATAGAAGACGAATACGACAAAAACAATGAGTACAATCATTCCCATTCCGTTGACCTCCCTTTGGAATATGTGAGTTTCGGCTATATCAAATGCGAATCGGCGTCGCGGAGCGCCATTGGGGGCCCGAGGATTTCACCAATGACAAAGCCCCTTCGTATCTCGTTCAAATCCCATTCGACAAAGTCCATGAGATCAAGAACAGGCGGTTTCTCCCTGACACCGCGCTCGACTGTTTCTCTCACTCTGCGGCGCTTCGGGGTCTCGGATGGCGACGCCCATTGCCGGGTTGCGGGCGCAGGCGGCGGCTCCTGTGGGCGCGCGACGCGCCGCTGTTCAACTCTTGCCGGGCGCCTATGCTCGATGGGCGGTTCCCGTCGCTGCAATACCGTTATCTTCTCTTCGCGTCCCTCCTCTTCGAGCTTCGGCATGGGACGTTCAGTATATGCGGCTTCCTTCGTGGGCGCCGGTCTGTGCGTAGGCGGGGCCATTTGCCGTTTCCGTTTCAGTCCTTCGAGCAACAGGCGCTGCAATTCGTCTTCGGGTCGGGCGGGAGCAGGGCGGCCCGTTTGGCGGAGCGCAGGTTCGCGCAGATCAGGCGAGGGCGGCGGCAGTGGCTGTTCACGCGGCGCGTTCTCTCCTCGTCTCGGCGCCACATTAGGAGAACGCTTCAACAATTCCGGTTGTTTGCGAGCCTCCTTTTCCATGCGAGCCCGGATTTCCTCGGAGACTGATTGGAGCACCTTCCAGATGATCCAAATGAAGAAGAGGGAGAGTATGAACTTGTTCACGTTTATTCGTCTTTCTTATCTGTCTTGCCCATGTCAGAGATGGATTGTCGCATCGATGTGTCGGATTGAACGTTGCGCAGCTTGTAGTAGTCCATCACGCCGAGGTTGCCCGAACGGAAGGCATCGGCCATAGCTCGCGGTATTTCGGCCTCAGCCTCGACGACTTTCGCGCGCATCTCGACGACCTGCGCGCGCATTTCCTGTTCGCGAGCGATGGCCATTGCGCGGCGTTCTTCGGCCTTCGCCTGAGCTATCTGCTTGTCGGCCTCGGCCTGTTTCGCCTGCAGTTGCGCGCCAATGTTTTCGCCTACGTCGACGTCAGCTATATCTATGGAAAGAATCTCGAAGGCAGTCCCTGCATCGAGGCCCTTTTCGAGAACCTTTCGAGAGATCATATCGGGATTTTCGAGCACCTTTTTGTGTGTCTCGGCGGAGCCGATGGTAGTGACGATGCCTTCGCCGACGCGCGCAATAATGGTTTCCTCTGTGGCGCCGCCGACGAGACGCTCGAGGTTCGCGCGCACGGTCACGCGCGCTTTGGCTTTAAGCTGGATTCCGTCCATCGCCACGGCGTCGACAGTGTCTTTTCCCTTGCGCGGGTCCGGCGTATCAATCACTTTTGGGTTCACGCTGGTCTGCACCGCATCGAGCACGTCGCGACCGGCGAGGTCGATGGCGCAAGCGCGGGCGAAGCTCAGCGGGATATTCGCCTTGTTCGCGGCTATCAGCGCCTGCACTACGCGAACGACGTTTCCATGCGCAAGGTAGTGTGCTTCGAGGTCGTTCGTCTCGACAGGGAGTCCGGCCTTGATCGCCATAATGCGAGTGTCAACAATAACTCCCGCGCTCACCTTGCGGAGGGTCATGCCGATGAGGCTCGCGAAGCCGACGTGTGCATCGGAGAGGACCGCGCGCAGCCAAAGCCCGAAGAACCGCGCGACCACTGCGATGATGGCGAGAACAATACCGATGATTACGAGACTAATGATTAAGGTTATGCCTGCTCCCATGAGGTTATCCTTCCTTTCCTGAAGTTAGAGTCCCCTGCTGACGCACGACTATCCGGTTCCCCTCGACGGCCACGACTTTCACTATCCTGTCTTTATCGATGAATGTTCCCTCGGAAACGACGTCCAGACGTTTCGAGTCGAACTGAGCGATGCCGGCGGGCCGTAGTTGTGTGAGGCTTGTGCCTTCGCGGCCAATGTAGTTTTCCATTTGTTCGGTGCCGCTGAAGCCCAGTTTCTTGTCGAGCCTGCGGCCGAGTATGAGAAGTTTGCCCGCGCGGGTTTGCGGGAAGTATTTTATGCCAACGAGAATGATGACCGTTGCGGCGATGAGCTCACCGACAACGATCCAGAATCCTATCTCGCGGTACTGCCGGAACGCAAGCACCATGCTGCCGACAATGAGGAGGGCGCCGACAACGCCGAAGACACCGCCAGGCAAGAACAGTTCGAGAAGAATGAGTGTGATCGCTACGAGAAACAGCACGAGGACAAGCATTGCCAGACTCCTGGGAAACCCGGTTTAGGGCTTAGGGTTCATGGTCTATGGTTTATGGTTAAACCGCAAAGAACCTTGCCATTGTTTCCCTTAATTTGGGGACACGATGAGGCATCATGTCTCCGAATTGAGGGATGTTTCTTGCACCGTTAACCCGCTACAGGCGTGGTCACGCGCTCGCCTTTCTCATCCGGAGCCGCCGGTGCTTTCAGTCGTGCTCGGAACGTTCTTCTCGCGTCGTTTCGCTTCCTCCTGAGCGATAGTTGACTCCATGAATGCGATGAGTTGTCCCAATTCGATGACAACCCGTTGGGTGACCTTCATTTTGTCAGCGGGGTCAACCGATTTCGTGTCTTCGATTTCTTCAAATGAGTCAAGGAGCACGGTTTGCTCACCCGCAGACAATTCCTTTGTCTTTGACAGAAGCTTATTGAAGCGGCTCACGAAAGGCCCGCACGAGTAATAGCCGGCTCCCTTCTGTTGGATGTCTTGTATGTCATTGCGGAGCACACGCGCCATTGAAAGCAATGTTTTCCTCTCATCGAGAGACCCGGCCATCACGCGGTTCCCTCCTTCGCTTCCGCCACGAACAGCTTGTTTCCAACGACCTTGACTACTTTGAGCGGCCTGTCCTTCTCGACGAATTCACCCTGTGTCTGTACCTCGAAGGGCTCGCCGGCGATGATTGCCCGGCCGGCCGGCCTCAAGGGGGTCAGACTCGTTCCGGACCGCCCGACCAATGGCTCAAGACTCTCGGACGAGACGTACCCTTCCTTTGCGGATTCGCTTGTTGAGAGCACAAGCATTTTCTTGAGCCTCGATTCGGGAAATGTCTTCCATACGATCACGATGCCTGCGGTCACCGCGAGCAGGAAAAAGATGATTGTGCCGAGGGCGGTGTTCAGCGCTTGATAGTCCCACGAGAATTCCGGTATCGGCTTTCTCACGAGGGCAAGATAAATGCCCAATAGGATGCAGACGAAACCCGATATGCCGGTGATTCCGAAACCGGGAATGACCAGTATTTCGAGGAGCAGCAGGCCAATCCCGATCACGAACAAGAGCACATCAATCGAGCTCGCCAGGCCGGCCAGGTAATGGCCACCGAAGAAAAGGAGGAGACACGTCACTCCAACTGTTCCGCTCAGGCCCCATCCGGGTATTTGCAGTTCAAAGAAGAGGCCGAGCACCCCGAACGTAAGCAGAAGGCCCGAGACGATCGGATGTGTCAGGAACCGCACGATGTTTTCCGACCACGACACTTTGGCCGTTGCCATATCGGCCGGATCAAAGTTGAGGGAGCGTACGAGTTCATCGAGCGAGGCGGGCGTCGATTGTGCGAGGCCGAGCCTCGATGCCTCAGCCGACGTCATCGTTAAGAGCTTCCCCTTGGGCGAGATAACCTCGAGATTGGCGCTTTTGTTTTCGCCTTGCAGCTTTGCCGCTTCGGCCGATGAAATCGGCTTCGCTTGCTCACCTTCCACAAGCGCCATTACTTCCACATCGGGATCGACCATCGCTTCGGCCAACATCGGCGAATGGCCATTCCGTTCGGCAGTAGCCCGGAATTCTCCCCGGACAAACGATATTTCCTTTTCGCCCAATTGTTGTTTTTCTCCCATCGAGCCAATGCTGACCGGCGTGGCGGCCCCGATTGTGCTGCCGGGCGCCATCGCAATCCTCTTGGTTGCGAGACAAATGAGCGCGCCTGCGGAGATTGCCCGCTTATTTACGTAAGCAGTAGTTGGAATCTTGCAGCTTTCGAGGGCATCACGAATGTCGAGAGCCGCGTCGACACGCCCGCCGAGCGTGTTAAGTTCAATGATGACAGCGGCGGCGCCATCGCGCTGCGCATTTTCGAGGGACCGTTCGACAAAGTATGCCAGCCCAAGGTCGATTATTCCGTGGACGGGAATTGTCACGACGCTCTTTCGATTCGTATCCGCCGCGCTCGCGGCAGGGAATAGTCCGGACGTAAAACGGTTCAGGGCTCCCTGTTCCGGATTCCCGGTTAGAGAGGCGAACGCGGGCAAGAGAGTCAGGAAGAGCGCCACGCACAATGAAACCGCCGGCACGCCCACATGCCGCGACGAATGCCAGGGATAACGGTGGGTAGGCGCGGAAGTGATTGGTCGAGAGGCATCCGTGCTCCGCCACAAGAGCATTGCCATGGATAGCGAATTCTTCCCTGCCCGATTGCCAGAAGCAAACAGCAAAGTGTTCGCGTTCACGATGCTGGAATTATAGCGCATTTGAGATTGAATGTTCAAGTCAGCGCCGTCATGCCAGCGGTTCGTTGTTGCGGACGCCTAACAAACACACTCTTTTCAGATTTGTCAAAGCAAAGCGTTTCTGAGGCGCGTCGAACCCTGCAACCTGCGGTTTAGCTTTTGTCCATTTGAGGAGCACGGTAAGTACGTTGCTCAGTGATGAGAATGGAAACGGGAATGTCGTGGGAGTCGGCGGGGACTCGGTCAACGAGTTGGCCTTCGTAGGCGAGAGCGATTGAAGGGACGAGGGAGTTGACGAGAAGGCGGTCGTAGTAGCCGCCGCCGAAGCCGATGCGCCGGCAATGACGGTCGAATGCGACGCCCGGGACGATTATGACATTGGCCTCGGCGGGGTCGGTGGGGCGAACGGCATCCGGGCGCGGCTCGAGAAGTCCGAACTTCACGGTCACAAGCTCACCCATGTCCTTGAGTTCGGAAACGATGAGGTGGTTATTCACGAAATCGGTGACCGGCACAAGAGCCTTGACGCCTTTCGCGAGCGCGTCGCGAATCAGTGAATGCGTGTCGACCTCGTTTCCTTTGGCGGAAACATAGAAGAGAATGGTCTTCGCATTGGCGTACTCCGGAAGCGACTTGAGGGTGGCGGCAATCTGAGCCGATTTGGCGCGGGCTTCTTCAGACGGCAAGGCATTGCGCCAACGGATTTTCTCTTTGCGGATTGAGCGTTTCAGTTCTACGAGGTCGATGGAATGTTTCATATTTGAAAAGAAGATTCCTTTAACCAACCAACGGATTTCACGGATATGGATTCCCGCCTTCGCCCTTGGCGGGAATGATAAAAAGAGGCGCAGCTAGAGATTCTTCGCTTCGCTCAGAATGACAGAATGACGTTGAGAACCTTGTATTCGTGTAATTCGCATAATTCGTGGCATTTGTGATCCAAATCTTCTTTTGTATTCGTGTGATTCGTCTCGCGCTTTGTGCGATTCGTGTTCCCATAGTCTTCTTGACGATGGCTGCTTCGCGGTAATCTGTACTACTCACATTCGAAATCTTGAATTCCTGTCGCGATTCTCATGACACACCGTATGAAACTCACACGGGCGCAATGAATTGCGCCCCTACAGGAGTATACGAGGGATTTCCGTAGGGGCGCGATTCATCGCGCCCGA